>JAYVST010000200.1:0-3886 GCA_043775255.1 Burkholderiales bacterium | reverse complement strand
AAGCTGCTTCCCGCCACGTAGGCGCGGCCCGGCGACATGTCGGGCGACGCGCCTTTTTCGGTGCTGCCTTCGAAGGTCAGTTCGAGCTGCACGCCGCTGGGGTCATAGACGAACAATTGCCACAGCGTGGTGCCGGGGACCAAGAACTCGCGATAGTCAAGACGGGCTTCGATGAAGCGCGCGCGAAAATCATGGTAGCCGGCGCATGCAAGCGACACATGGTCGATCGCCGAAGTGCCGCTGGGTGCGCGACCGTCTGCGCCCAATGCCGGCCCGCCCGCGTAGACGTGAATGATCGCCGCGCCGCCCGGCAACGGGCAGGCCAGCCAGGCGCCGGGGAAGCCGAAATCCGGGCGCGCCACCTCTTTCAATCCGAGCACGTCGCAGTAGAACGCGCGCGTAGCGGCAAGGTCATTGGTCTTGATGGCGATGTGAAACAGGCCGCTGATGATCATGGTGTGCAGTCTCCTCGTGGACGCGACGGTCGAAGCGGGCGGCACGCCCGCGATAGCGCATTGTCCCGCCAATCCGGTATCGGCACGCCCCGGCCCTCTACGCGATCAAGAATGTCGCAGCGCCCGTGCGACCTCGGCTACGAGGCCGGGTCCGCGATAGATCAAGCCGCTGTAGAACTGCACCAGGCTCGCGCCGGCGTCGATCTTGGCGCGCGCGTCGGCGCCGCTCATGATGCCGCCCACGCCGATGATCGGCAAGGCGCCATCGAGATGGTGTGCAAGCGCGCGGATCACCCGGTTCGATGCCTCGAATACCGGGGCGCCCGAGAGTCCGCCGGCTTCGTCGGCATGCGCCTGTCCTGCCACCATGTCGCGCGCGATCGTGGTGTTGGTGGCGATGATGCCGTCCATCCCGCGCTTGACCACGAGGCGCGCGATCGCCTCGACCTTGGTCTCGTCTAAGTCTGGCGCGATCTTCACCACCAGCGGCACGCGCCGCCCGTGGCGCTCGGCCAGACGTAGCTGTTCGGCTTTCATGCGCGACAGGATCGGGCCGAGTTCGTCCTCGCCCTGCAGCTGGCGCAGATTCTTGGTGTTGGGCGAAGAAATGTTCACCGTCGCGAAGCCGGCGTAGGGGTAGACTTTTTCGTAGCAGATGGCGTAGTCGTCGGCGGCGCGCTCGAGGGGCGTATCTAGGTTCTTGCCGAGGTTGACGCCGATGACGCCCTTGTACGAATGGCGCTTGAGTTTTTCGACCAGGAAATCGACGCCGAAATTGTTGAATCCCAGCCGGTTGACGATGCCGCGCGCGGCCACCAGACGGAACACGCGCGGCTGTGGATTGCCCGGCTGGGCGCGCGGCGTGACCCCGCCCAGTTCGATGAAGCCGAAACCGAGCGCGCCGAAACCGGCGATGCACTCGCCGTTCTTGTCGGCCCCTGCCGCCAGACCGACGGGGTTGGGAAAATCGATGCCCATGACATTGCGCGGGTCCGGCGCGATGCGGCCGGCCACCAGGCCCGTGGTGCCGAGCGAGGCCATCGCGTTGAGACTCTTCATGGTGAGCGCATGTGCGGCTTCCGGATCGAGCCGGAACAAGGCGGCGCGCGCCAGCGGATAGGCCAGGCCGACGGTCATGCGAAATGCGGGTTGCCAGGATGGCGGCGCCTGCCGATCAAATCCATTTCGACACCGCCGCACCCGGAGCGAAGCCGGCCAATGCGTCGAGTACGCGGCCGACGTCCGAGTCGACCACCAGCCAGTCCTTTTGCGCGGCAGGCAAGAAGCCGTCGGCGACCATCCGGTCGACCATCGCCAACAGGGAATCGTAGAAGCCGCGCGTGTTGACGATGCCGATCGGCTTGCGCAAGCCGCCAAGCTGCGCGCGACTCCACATGTCGCTCATCTCTTCGAGGGTGCCGACGCCGCCGGCTAACACCAGGAACACGTCGGACAGATCGGCGAAGCGGTGCTTGCGTTCGGACATGTCGGCGACCACTTCGCATTGCTGGATGCCGGTGTGCTGAAGCTCGCGCGACTTGAGGAATTCGGTGATGACGCCATGCACCTGTCCGCCGGCCGCAAGCGCGGCGTTGGCCGTCGTTCCCATCAGGCCGCGGTGACCACCGCCGTAGACGAGCAACAGCTTGCGTTCGGCGATCAGACGCCCGGCTTGGGCAGCGGACTCCACGTAGGCAGGATCGGTGCCGGTATTGGAGCCGCAGAAAACGGCGACGGATTTCATCGAAGATGCCAAGGTCAGGTCAATGGAAGCGGCGCATTGTACCGGTGAGATCGGCCGCGCCATGCGCCACACCATGCTGCGCACGCGCTATCGGTCTGGACCCATCGGCTACAATCCGCGCTTTGGCGCGCGGTGCGAAACTGGCACGCCAACTCGCGGTCGCTGCGCGGAAGTCCCGTCGGTGGGCGCCGTGCAAGGCAACCAGGGTCCGACTCAGTTCCACTTTCATGCCAGTCGATTCAAACGAGTTCGTGATCCTCGGCATCACAACCGACGGGTCGACGTTTCGGCCGAGTGACTGGGCCGAAAGGCTGGCGGGCGTGATGTCATCGTTCGGCGGCGGACGTCTGGGGTACTCCCCCTACTGCTTTCCCGTCACCGCGAACAATGTCAAGAGCGTGGTGGTGCATCTGAAACTCAAGGAGATCGAGCCGATGGCATATGGCTTCCTCCTCAATTTCGCGCGCGATAACGATCTGCAGGTGCGCCAGGGGCGCGACAAGTCGCGCGATCCGCCGGCGCCGACCTGAAGTCTTCACGGGTCTTGCGCGGGCGAAAAAAATGGCGGGCGAAAAAAAACCGCCCTCGACGGGCGGTTTTTTTTACCCTGCCGCGTATCAGGCCATCGCCTTGATCGCCGCAACCAGGCGGCTTTTGTCGCGTGAAGCCTTGTTCTTGTGCACGATTTTCTTGTCGGCGGTGCTGTCGATGACTTTTTGCGCAGTCTGGTAGGACGCGGTCGCAACGGACTTGTCGCCACCCGCAACCGCCTTGCGTACCGCCTTGATGGCCGTGCGCAGACGCGAGCGCAAGCTGGAGTTGTGCGCGTTTTCCTTGATGCCCTGCCGCGCGCGCTTGAGGCCGGAGGCCGTCCGCACCGTCTTTTTCTTCGCTTTGGAAGTCGTAGCCATGTAGATCCTGAAAGGGGTGGTGGCAGGTCGCGCCGCCGCAGTGGAACTGCCGACGCAACCCTTGAATGAGTGAGCCTGCAAGTATAGCAAATTCAAGCGCTTGCGTGCAAGCTCGGGTTCGGTCCGGGTTCGGTCCGGGTTCGGTCTCTACCCTCCGGCCATGCGCTGGACAGGCCCGTCGGCGGCGTGAAGAGCAACGGTATACTCGGCGCGGTGAATCTATTAGGCGCACTCGCGAAGGTCAGCGGTTTCACCCTTGCCTCGCGCATCACCGGCTTAGCCCGCGAGTTCCTCATCGCGCGTGCCTTCGGCGCCTCGGTGTACACCGACGCATTTTTCGTTGCCTTCCGGATTCCCAATCTGCTGCGGCGTCTGTTCGCCGAAGGTGCTTTTTCGCAGGCCTTCGTGCCGATCCTGTCGGAGTCGAAAAATCGCAGGTCGGCCGAGGACGTCCGCTCATTGATCGATCACACCGCCGGCACGCTGGCGGTTATCCTTTTCCTGCTCTCGGCAGCGGGCATTGCCTGCGCGCCGCTCATCATTTACGTAAGTGCGCCCGGTTTTGCCGCGCAAGCGGACAAATTCGCGGTCACCGTGGAGATGCTGCGCATCACCTTTCCCTACATTTTCTTCATCGGCCTGACCGCTTTCGCCGGTGCGCTGCTCAATACCTGGAACCGGTTTTCGGTGCCGGCTTTCACACCCGTACTGCTCAACCTTTCGTTCATCGCTTGCGCCTTGTGGCTGGCCCCGCATGTCGACCCGCCGGCGATGGC
>JAYVST010000199.1:0-3833 GCA_043775255.1 Burkholderiales bacterium | reverse complement strand
CCGGCAACAACCTCGAAGCGCTGGCAGGCGACCGAAAGGGGCAGCACAGCATTCGTATCAACGCCCAATTTCGAGTGTGCTTTGTGTGGACGCCGCAAGGACCGAAGAATGTCGAAATCGTCGACTACCACTGATGGAGTTTGAATATGGCCAGGAAACTTCCCTCCATTCACCCCGGTGAAATTCTGCGTGAGGAATTCATGAAGCCGCTCGGTCTTTCGAGCAATGCACTCGCACGCGCGCTGAACGTGACGCCGGCGCGAATCAATGAAATCGTGCGTGAACAGCGCGGCATCAGCGCTGATACCGCGCTCCGGCTTGCACGTTATTTCGGAACCGATGTGCAAAGCTGGATGAACCTGCAAACCCATTACGACATTCAGTGCGCTGAAGATGCGGCAGGGCGTGCGATTCAACGGATTGCTCCGCGCATGAATGCGGCGCTCGCGGCGTAGTTGCGCAAGTGTTCGAGGTGACTCATTGCACAAATAGGTACGGTGAAGTTAAAGATTTGTTGGGGATCGCGATCTTTTCTATTTCCGGGGCGACGTGATGTCTGGCCGATTCGAGTCGATCCAGGATTAGGGATCGGCCAGGCGATAGGCTACAGTTCGGACGAGGCCTGACATGCGACTACCCGCCTCCTGCACCCAGTGCCGCGCCCGCTGCGGCTGCATCGCCGTCGTCGAAAGCGGCAGACTCACGGCCGTCGAGCCTGACCCCACGCACCCAACGGCGCCAAGCTCTGCCCCAAGGGCCGCGCGGCGCCGGAGCTGGTGTATCACCCTGACCGGCTGACGACGCCGCTCAAGCGCACCGCGCCAAAGGGCGCGCGGAATCCGGGGTGGCGAGCGATTTCGTGGGACGAGGCGTTGGCGCAGATTGCGGAGCGGATGGCGGGCATTCGCCGCGAGCACGGGGCGGAGCAGGTGGCGTTTTCGGTCACTACGCCTTCAGGCTCGCATTTGCAAGACTGCATTCCATGGATCGAGCGTTTCATTCGGGCTTATGGCAGCCCGGACACGATTTACGCGACTGAAATCTGCAACTGGCACGAGGACCATGCCACGCGTTTCACGTTCGGGCATGACATCGGCACGCCGGATTTTGCGCATACGGACTGCGTGCTCTTGTGGGACAACAATCCGGCGGTCACGTGGCTGGCGCGGGTGGCGGAGATTCAGGGGGCCGTCAAGCGCGGCGCGCGCATGGTGGTGGTGGACCCCCGCCCTGCGGCATTTGCGAAGCTGGCGACGCAGTGGCTGCAGGTGTTGCCGGGCACGGACCAGGCGCTGGCACTGGGGTTGGCGCATCTGTTGATCGAGGCCGGCACTTTCAACCGTGAGTTCATGCGCCAGCGGACCAATGCGCCGCTGCTGGTGCGGGCGGATACCGGGCGGTTGTTGCGCCAGAGCGATCTGGAAGCGGGCGGTAGCGACGCGGTGTTCTATGGCCTGGACGATGGCGGGCGGTTGGCGCCTTACGGCGCGTCGCGCAGCGACACCGACATCGTGCTGGCCCTGGCCGGGCGGCTCGACATGGGCGGGCAGTTCTTCGGCCTTTCCGCAGATGCGGGGCATGACGCGGTACCGGCGCCGGCCGGGCTTTCGGTGGCGCAGTTGCGTCGCGCGCCCGGCGGCGTGGAGCTGGCGGGCGAGGTGCCGCTCATGGCCTATGCCCGCGAGGTCGATGGCGCGCCGAAAGGCTTTGCCACGCCCTCGCGCCGCGTGGAGATTTACTCCGAGACCCTGCTCGATTACGGCATTGCGCCGCTGCCGATGCTCGAAGAGGCCGGGTTGCCGCAGGCGCCGGCGGGCTATCCGCTGCGCCTGGGTGCGGCCAAGATCGTGGCCTTCTGCCACAGACAGCATCGCAACCTCGACTCGCTGCGGCGCCTGATGCCGGACCCGCTGGTGGAGGTGGCGCCGGAGACCGCGTTGACGCGCGACATTGGCGACGGCGAATGGGTGCGGATTCGCACCGCGGTGGGCAGCGTCGTGGCGCGCGCGAAGTTCTCGCGCGACCTCGCGCCCGGCACGGTGTGCGGCCAGCACGGCTGGTGGGTCGAAGGTCCGGCGGGCAGCCCCTATGGCATCGACGCGCCGCTGGCCGCCAACCTCAACCAGGCCATCGATACGTCGCTCGCGGACCCGGTGTCAGGCTCGATTCCTCTGCGCGCCTCGTGGTGCGAGTTGGAGCGCATCGAGTGGCCGGGTCAACACTGACTCGTGTGCGTTCCAATTCTTGCGTGACACACAGCGCTATTCGACTTTCGCCCCGGATTCCTGGACGATTTTCGCCCAGCTCGCATGTTCCGCCTTGAGGAAAGCGCCAAACTGCTCGCGCGAATTGCCGACCGGGATGAAGCCCATGTCGAAAAGGCGCTTTTGCATCTCTGGCTGGGCGATGATCTTGACAATTTCGGTGTTGAGGCGGTCGAGGATGGCCGCCGGCGTTTCGGCAGGTGCGACGAGGCTCGTCCAGGTACTCAGGTCGTAGCCCTTGATGCCCTGCTCGTCCACCGTCGGTACATCCGGCAGTTGCGGAATGCGCCTGTTCATCGATATCGCGATGGCACGCAATTTCTGCGACTGCACGTGCGCAATGACCGTCGTCGGCGTCTCGGCGACCAGCGAGAGCTCTCCGGCGATGAGATCGGTCAGAGACTGCACGGCGCCCTTGTACGGCACGTGATTGAGCGTAAAACCCGCACGGACGGCCAGCGCTGCGGTGACCAGATGCGACGTGCTGCCGGGTCCGGAAGAGCCGTAATTCAATTCGCCAGGGCGCCGTTTCGCCAGCGTGATGTAGTCATTGAGGTTGCGCACCGGCAACGCCGGGTTCACGACAAAGACCATGGCAATCGCCACGATCTGCGTGACCGGCGCAAAGTCGCGCAAGGTGTTGTACGTGAGCTTCGGATACAGATGCGGATTGATGGCGAGTGCCGAACTCCCGCCGGCGAGCAGCGTGTAACCATCCGGTGGCGCCTTGGCTGCCAATTCCGTGCCTATTGACCCCGCCGCGCCCGGCCGATTGTCGATGAAGACCTGCTGGCCGATCGCGGGCGACAGTCGCTCGGCGATGGCGCGCGCGATGATGTCCGCGGCCTGCCCTGGCGGGAACGGGACGATGATGCGCACGGCACGCGCCGGCCACTGCTGGGCAAACCCGGGCATGGTGAAAAGGCACGCGACGGCGATCAGCAACGCATGCAGGCAACCGCTGGCCGTTTTCATCTCTCCTCCTGTCTTGTTCGCGGGCGCGTGAACAACACCCTCGGGGCCCCCAAAGTGTAACGCGCGCAAGCCCTTACAACGTTGCAATATCCAGCGGCGTTGCCGGCGCCTCGTGCAGCATGACGATCTCGGTGTCGCCGGCCTGCCTCGCCGGGTAGCGGGCGCGCACCAGCGGGTCGTGCCCAGGCACCATGTGGTCGGGCGAATCGGCGCAAATCAGCATCCGACGGCAAGCCTGTCTTGCGGGCATTCATTCCACAGCAAGACTAACGCTGCATCACGATGTTGGAATTGCGGTCCAGCGCCACCGAGAAATCCGGCGGCACCAATACCATGGTGTCGAATTCGCCCACCAGGATCGGCCCGCGCCGGGGCGACTCGCCCAGCGCATGTCGGGTCATGGTCTGCGCCGTCATCCAGCCGTCGGCCCCGCCGAAATAGGCCCGCCGCTCCCCGCCCGCAGCGGCGCGCCGGTTCTGGTATGTCAGGGCGACCGGCACGCGCGGCTGATCGGAGATGCCGCTTGCGACCAGGTGCAGGTTGACCAGTTCGACGACGCCATCGTGGCCGCGGTGGCCGAAGGTCTGCTCGTGC
>JAYVST010000198.1:0-1828 GCA_043775255.1 Burkholderiales bacterium | reverse complement strand
GACGTGGTGGTCGAGAATTTCCGGCCCGGCGTGATGGAGCGCCTGGGCTTAGGCTATGCCGCGTTGCGCCGCCTCAATCCGCGCCTGGTGTATTGCTCGGTATCGGCCTTCGACGCGGGCAGCCGCCATGGCGAGCGGCCCGGCTACGACCTGCTCATCTCCGGGGTCAGCGGTTTGCAGAGCATGACCGGCGAGCCCGGGCGCGCGCCGCTGCGACCGGGGGTCAACTTGGTCGATCTCACCGCCGGCGCCAACGCGGCCATCGGCATCCTCATGGCCATCATCGAGCGCCAGGCGAGCGGCCGCGGCCAGAAGGTCGAAGTGTCCCTGATGAACGGGGCCTTCGCGGTGCTGGGCCAGATCGCCGCCATCTACCTCAATACCGGCACGGTGCCGGGCCGCCGCGCGCCCGAGGACCTGCATTCGCAGATCGTGCCCTACGGCACCTTCATGACCGCCGACGACAAGTACCTCAACGTGTGCGTGGCCAACAACAAGTTCTGGATCGCCTTCTGCGCCGCACTCGAGCGCAAGGCCTGGGGCGCCGACCCGCGCTTCGTGTCCAACGCGCAGCGCATCGCCCATCGTGGCGAACTCATCCCGCTGGTGGCCGCACGCTTTCGCGAGGACAAGCGCGACCGCTGGATCAAGCGCCTGCTTGCCCGCGGCATTCCTGCGGGGCCGGTCAACACCATCGACGAAGCCATCAAAGACGGCTATCTCGAGGAAGTCGGCATGCTGGAGCGGATGAAACATCCGACCTGCGGTCTGGTGGCCGTGCCCGGCATTCCGATCCGCCTGTCGCGCACGCCGGGAGGGGTGCGCCTGCCGCCGCCGATGCTGGGGCAACACACCGATGCCGTTCTGGATCGGCCACGCAAGAAGCGCGCAATCACGCGCGCCACATCCAACAAGTAAAGAGGAGCACGTCGATGAATACCCGTTCGTTACTGAACCTGCTTGTGGCCGCCTTGTCCGTGATTGGCGCGGCGTTCGTGCCGCATGCGGCGCTGGCACAAGGCGGCCCGATCACGCTGCGCTTAGGCCATATCGTGGCCGCGCCCTCGCTCTACCAGACCAGCGCCGAAAAGTTCGCCGAAGCGGTGGCGAAGAACAGCGGCGGGCGCATCAGGATCGACATCTACCCGAATGCCCAGCTCGGCTTCGAGCGCGACCTGATCGAAGGCATGCGCTTAGGCACCATCGACGCCGGTGTCATCACCAATGCGCCCATCTCCGGTTTCGAGCCGCGCATGATGGTGCTCGACCTGCCGTTCATCTTCAAGTCGCGCGAGGGCGCCTTCAAGGTGATGGACGGGGAGATCGGCAAGCGACTGTTCGGTTACCTCGAAGCGCAGAACCTGAAGGGCCTGGCGTATTTCGATGCGGGCTGGCGCACGGTAGTCTCGACCAAGAAGGCGCTGGTCAAACCGGAGGACTACGTTGGCACGCGCTTTCGCGTGCTGGAAAGCCCGCTATACGTTGCCACATTCAAGTCGCTCGGCGTCAACGCCACGCCGATGAATTTCGGCGAGGTCTATACCGGGCTGCGCCAGGGCACCATCGACAGCCTCGACCTGCCGGTGTATGTGGTGCATGCGGCCAAGTTCCACGAGGTGGCGAAGTACATGGCGATGACCGAGCACATGTTGACGCCGGTGGTGCTGATGATGTCGTTGGCCAAATTCAAGTCGCTGCCGGCCGACCTGCAGCAGGCGGTGATGAAAAGCGCGCAGGAGGTCACGTCCGTGCAGCGCCAGATCGCATTGGAGGTGAACCAGGACGTCATCAACAAGTTGCGCGAGCTCAAGATGGAAATCGTGCCGGT
>JAYVST010000197.1:0-3396 GCA_043775255.1 Burkholderiales bacterium | reverse complement strand
GGCCTTTTGCAGCGCCGCCAGCGCGGCCGGCGTGCCCGGCGCCGGCACCACGCCGGAAGCGATCAGCTTGCCCCTGACGGTTTCGTTCTCAAGCGTGCGGCGCAGCGCCTGATTGACCCGGTCCACCTCTGGCACCGGCGTGCCTTTGGACGTGTAGACCGCGTACCAGTTGTTTGAATCGATGCCACTCAAGCCCATCTCCTCCAGGGTTCTGGTATCCGGCAGCAGCGGATGGCGCTTCGGCGCGGCAATCCCCAAGGCCTTGAGCTTGCCGGCCCGGATCTGCGCCAGCGCCACCGGCACGTCGATGAACAAGCCGTCCACATGGCCAGCGATGACGTCGGTGATCGCCGGCGCCACGCCCTTGTACGGCACATGGCGCAGGTTGGCACGGGTGGCGTCGGCCAGCAGTTCCATTGCCAGGTGCGGCACGCTGCCGATGCCGGAGGACGCCATGGTGGCGCCATCCTTGCGGGCGCGGGCGGCGGCGATGAATTCCGGCACCGAGTTGGCGGGATTGCCGCTCGCCGCCACCATGACTTCGTCGGTATTGACCACGAGAGTCACGGGTGTCAGGTCGCGCAGCGGGTCATAGGGCAGTTTTTCGTAAAGCGCCGGGCTGATGGCCATGGCGCCGGTGGACGTGAGAAACAGGGTCTGTCCGTCGGGCGTCGCGCGGGCGACGAAGTCGGCGGCGATGCCGGCGTTGGCGCCCGGCTTGTTTTCCACCAGCACCTGATGGCCAAGTTCGCGCCCGAGTTGCTCGGAGAGCACGCGCGCGACGAAGTCGATCGGGCCGCCGGGGGCGAAGCCGACGATCAGCCGGGTGGATTTGCCCTGGGCCATGCCCGGCAGGGGCGCCGCCAGCAGGATGGCGCAGGCGATCAGGCGCAGCATCGACTTGCACTTCGATTGCGTGGAATTCACGATGTTCCTTCGCCGATGGCGTGTTGGAAACGGGCCACCGATTATATGCACCATGGGCCCTGCATCCACCTAAGGAAGCGGCCGGACACGCCGTTATCCGAGGCACAGGAGGAGCATCCCATGGACATCACCGCGATAGCCGCATCCGCAACCCAACTGGCGCAGGCCAGAACCGCCAACGAAGTGCAATTGACAGTGTTCAAGAAGGCGCTTGACATTGGCGCCCAAGGCGCAATGCAACTGATCGATGCCGCAGCCCAGGCCGGACGCGCCAACCCGCCCAACCTTGGCAATCAGGTCGATACCTTCGCCTGACCTGCCTCGGCGAGCGCGCTCAGCCGGATTTGCGCGCGCTGCTTTCCCGGCCGCCGCACGGCATCAGCCCGCGCCGAATCAGCCGTAAAATCGTGCTGCTGGCTGCCGGGCGATGTGCTGATGCTCGACAACATCGGCACCCTGCACAACGCGGTGCCCGACTATGCGCCGCACGAACATCGCTACCTCAAGCGCTGCCGGGTAATGGCCAACCGATACTTCGAAAGTGCTGCCGCATGAAACACCTGCCGCGTCTTGTCTCCATTCTCGCCATCGCTTGCGCGACCACCTGGCCGGCAGTCGCCCAGGACAGGTTCCCGTCGAAGCAGATCCGCATCGTCGTCGGCTTCGCCGCAGGCGGACCGACCGATGTGATCGCGCGCGTGTTGGCCGCCGACATGTCGGTCACCCTGGGGCAAAGCGTGTTCGTGGAGAACAAGGTCGGCGCCAGCGGCATGCTTGCCACTCGCGAAGTCAAAGCAGCCAATGCGGACGGCTATTCGCTGCTGTTCGCGTCCCTGGGCTTGAACGTCAGCCCGATCCTGGTTGGCGCCACCGCCGGCTACAACCCGAGCGCCGATTTCGCGCCCGTCTCGCTGGCTGCCACCCTGCCCCTTCTGGCCGTCAATGCGCACGACTCGCCGATCAAAAACATGGCCGACCTGATCGGCAAGGCCAGGTCCAAGGCCGAGGCAGTCACCTACGGCTCTTCCGGAAACGGTGGTTCCGGCCATCTTGCCGCCGAGTTGCTCGGCACCATGGCCAAGGCGAAAATGCTGCACACGCCGTTCAAGGGCAACGGGCCCGCATTGGTTGAAGTGATGGCCGGGCGGGTGGATTTCATGTTCTACCCGGTCATCGGCATCGCCGACCAGGTGGCCGCAAAGCGCCTGAAAATCCTTGCCGCAGGCACCGCCAAGCGTCTGGCGCAGTTTCCGGACGTGCCGACGATGTCCGAAGTCGGCTTCCCCGGCTTCGAGGAAACCGCGCCGTGGGTGGGGATGCTGGCCCCCGCGAAGACTGCGCCTGCGATTGTCACGCGCCTGAACGAAGCAGTGGTCAAGGCGATCGCCAATCCTGAGGTTCGTGCGCGCTTAGACAAGCTGGGCGCGGTCAGCGTCGGCGATTCGCCGACGGAGTTCGCCGCCTTTTTGAAGCGGGACTACATTCGCTGGGAAGAAGTTATCAAGGCGGCCGGGGTCAAGGGCGAGTAGATGGCGCATGCTTACCAAGCGCATCCGGCACGGCAGCAGCAAGAATCAACGCAATGCGATTTTCTTTCCAGTCTCAATCGTCAATTTTTATCCGTAATTTTTGAAATCTTCTCCAAGTACGGACAAAATGCGACGCTAGCAGCCTGTCGGACTTGGGGCGTCGATAGCGAAAATCGGACCCAGCGAGGACAGTTTTTGCCGCATTCGCCGCCCCAGAGCCCGGCTATGGGGCAAGAAGGTGGTGAAAAATGGACCGCTGCGGTCGATTTGCAGCCAACGATTCCCAAGTCCGACAGGCTGCTAGCCATACATTTTCAAACCCTGGAACCCGATGCCTGCCGATTCTCTGCTCCTGACTGCCACACTCGACTTCGCCTGTCGCAAGCATGTACACCAACGGCGCAAAGGCGAGATTGCCGAGCCTTACATCAATCATCTGGCTGAAGTCGCGCATCTGGTCGCCGAGGCCACCGGCGGCGCCGACACGGGCCTGATCGCTGCGGCCCTGCTGCATGACTGCATCGAGGATCAGGGTGTCACGCGTGCCGAGATCGCTGCGCGCTTCGGCGACGACGTGGCAGCACTGGTGATGGAAGTGACCGACGACAAGAGCACGCCAAAGGAGATGCGCAAACAGGCGCAGGTCGACCATGCGGCACATATTTCGCCGCGCGCGAAGATCCTCAAGATCGCCGACAAGACTTCCAACCTGCGCGCCATCCAGCACAGTCCGCCGCCGTGGCCGATGGCGCGCAAGCGCCGCTATTTCGCTTGGGCCCGTGCCGTTGTGGCCGGCGCACGCGGCCACAACGCGGCCATCGATGCGGCGTTCGACCATGAATACGAAAAGGCGGTCAGCTCCGGTCTGGCCGACCGCGGCTTTGTCTGGCATGTGGGTCTGGAGACAGAGGGTGACGACTGACGCGATGCCGAAGGCGAC
>JAYVST010000196.1:0-2653 GCA_043775255.1 Burkholderiales bacterium | reverse complement strand
GGAGAAATATTCAAACGCTGTCAGGCGTCCGCCCACACCACCACTTTGCGCTGGCCGGCCCAGGCCTCGTAGTGCGCGCCGTAGGCCTCCTCGATGCGCGCGCGCTTGACCTTCAGCGTGGGTGTGACGAAGCCGTTTTCCGGCGTCCATACCGTGGAGACCACGGCCACGCAGTCGAGCTTTTCGTGCGCGTCCAGTTGCGTGTTGACATGTTTCACATGGGCCGCCAGCGATTCGGCCAGCGTCGCGCGCCCTTCGCCCTTGGCGGCCGCCATCGCGTCCGGCGAGAGCATCAGGAGCGCCAGCGGCTGTGCCAGGTTAGCACCCGTGACCACGCAGGCTTCCACCGCAGCATGGGTCACCAGGAGGTCCTCGATCGGCGCCGGCGCGATGTACTTGCCCTTGCTGGTCTTGAAGATGTCCTTGACGCGACCGGTGATGCGCAGATTGCCGTGCGCGTCGATCATGCCCTTGTCGCCGGTGCGCAGCCAGCCGTCGGCGGTCATGGCGGCGGCGGTCTGCTCCGGCTCCTTGTAGTAGCCCACCATCACCGCCGGTGAGCGCATCTGCACTTCGCCGGTTTCAGGGTCGATGCGCGATTCCACACCTTCGTACGGCACGCCTACGGTGCCGGGAAAACTGGTGCCGGGCAAGATCCCGTGCGAGATGGCGAAGTTCTCCGTCATGCCGTAGCCCTCGAGCAACTCGAGCCCGAGGTTGCGGTACCAGCTCAACACCTCGCCCGGCAAGGGCGCGGCGCCGCTGCCGGCGAAGCGGCAATGCTCCAAGCCCAGGCCCTTGAGGATCTTGCGCCGCACCAGCCAGCCGACAATCGGGAGCTTGAGCAGGCGTTGCAGCTTCTCCGGCGGCAGTTTTGAATGCACACCCTGCTGGAACTTGACCCACAGGCGCGGAACCGAAAGGAAAATCGTCGGCCGTGCGCGCTGCAGGTCGGCTACGAAGGTGTCGAGCGATTCGGCGAAGAAAATGCGGCAACCATGGTGCACCGCGCTCATTTCCAGCACGACGCGCTCCATGATGTGGGCGAGCGGCAAATAGGAGAGGAAACGGTCCTCCTGGTTCATCGGGATGCGGCGCAGGCCGGGCCCGGCAATCCATTTCAGCCCGCCGAAATTGAGCATCACGCCCTTGGGGCGGCCGGTGGTGCCGGAGGTGTATACGATGGTCCAGAGATCCTCCGGTTTAGGCGCCGGCTCGCCCTCGAACGGCTTGGTCGCCTTGATCAGGGCATCCCATGACAATGCGTCCACCGGCGGCGCCAGCGGCAGCGCGATCAGCGGCATGCCGGCCGGCACACCGTCCTTCAAGCTGCCGACCTCGTCCAACTTGCCGATGAAGCAGGCGCGCGCCTCGCTGTGCTCCAGGATGTAGCGCAAGGCTTCGGCATTGAAGGTGGAGTACATCGGCACTGAAACGTAGCCGGCCATCATGATGGCGAAGTCGGCCAGCACCCAGTGCGCGCTGTTCTTGCCAAGAAGTGCCACCTTGCTGCCGGCCGGCCAGCCCTGCGCCTTGAGCCAGGCGGCCATGCGCCTTACTTCGCTTGCGGCTTCACCCCAGGTGATGTCGCGGGCGTTGCCGCCGCCGGTGGGCTGGGTCAGGAACACCCGGTCCGGGCTGGACTTCTCCCATTGGTAGAAATACTCCAGCGGCATCCGGCCTTCTTCGTTGTCTGCCATGCTTGTCTCCTCGTGATTTCAAGTTTCCGCTGCGGCCGGCCCGATTGAAACAGGTACCCGGAGATTGCGCAATCCCTCGATTTCCCTAGACAAATACGAGATTCCGGCGGCTTAGCCGAGGAAATTTACCGTTCGTCGTAGGAGACGACGACCTTGGGCGTAAGCGGATGCGCCTGGCAAGTGAGCACGAACCCCGCCGCGATCTCGCGCGCTTCAAGTGTGTAGTTGCGGTCCATGTGCACTGCGCCTTCGAGAACGCGGGCGCGGCAAGTGCAGCACACGCCGCCCTTGCAGGCGTAAGGCAGGTCGAGTCCGGCTGCGAGGCCGGCGTCGAGCAGCGCGGCGCCGTCGTACGGCACCCGCAGCACGCGCGTCTTGCCATGCTGGATCACGTGGACCTCGGCGGCGGGGGCGGAGGTATCCACGACCGTCTTGCGCGGGCCGGCAGCAGGCAGGGGCGTGCCGAAACGCTCGACGTGAATGTGTTCGCGCGCGACGCCGGCCGCCAGCAGCGCGGCTTCGGCGGCATCCATCATCGGGCCGGGACCGCAGATGAAGGCTTCGTCGATCATGGCGGGCGGCACCAGGGTGTCGAGGAAACGGGCGCAACGGGCGAAGTCGAGCAGGCCGCCCAGCAGATCGACTTCCTGCGCTTCGTCGCTGATCACATGGTGCAGCGAAAGACGGCCGATGTGGCGATTCTTGAGTTCCTCGAGTTCCTCGGCGAACATGATGGAGGCCACCGCGCGATTGCCGTAGATCAGGGTGAAACGGCTGGCGGCTTCGACTTGGAGCACGGTCTTGATGATCGAAAGCACCGGGGTGATGCCGCTGCCGCCGGCGAAGGCCACATAGTGCTTGCGATGGGCGGCATCGACGGGGGTGAAAAAGCGGCCGTCCGGCGTCATCACCTCGAGTGTCATGCCGGCTTTGAAGGTGTCGCAGGCGAAGGA
>JAYVST010000195.1:0-3021 GCA_043775255.1 Burkholderiales bacterium | reverse complement strand
TTCGCGACCTCCTGCCGGGCAACGATTTCTTTTCGCGCCCAAACCCCCTTGAGCCGCCGCGCCTGAGCGGTCAGCGCACCTCCGCTGCAGGCGACAATGTCGTCGCTGGCCCGAAGTAACTCGGCGGGAGTTCCATGAGCCTGTTGATGGACGCCTTGAAAAAGGCGGAAAAGGCCAAGCAAGGCCCCAACAGCGTATTCGGTGATCCTCCCGCGGGACCGTCGCCGGGAATGAGCACGGGTCCGACCACCGAATGGCCGACCCTGTCCCTCGATCCAAAGCCGGCCGAACTTGCGGAAGAACTGGGTTTGCCGCCGGCCGTCGCGAAACCTGCCAAGTCACTCGTCACCGAAACCCCGGCGCCGCCGCTCGCCCTTGATCCGCTGCCAATGTCGGCGGCCGTGCCGCCCCCCACACCCAAACTTGCGCTCGAATCCGCGCGTGCGCCCGAACCTGTCGCCAGTCTGCGCAACCCGCCGGAAAGTCGCGGCACCGGCATGGCCAAAGACGCCGCCCAGGTGGCGGACCGCATGGCCGCCAAGGGCGTTTTTGCAGCCAAGCGCGCCGGCCGCACAGCCGGCGCCACACGCCAGCCGTTTTACTGGATCGTGGGCCTGCTCCTGCTTTGCGGCATCGGCGCGTCGATCTACGTCTGGTCGGAGTTGCAGCCTGCGACCACCTCGATAGCAAGGGCGCCTGCGGGAGCCGCGTCCGGGACGATCAACAGCACGCAACGCGTCGCCGAGGCGGCGCCCGCATCGCGTTCGACCGCAGCAAGCGGGCCGGTTGACACTGTGGCGGGACCGGCAACCGCGCCAACGACGACAGGCGCCGCAGCACCGGCGCCGGCCACCGCTGCGGGCCCGCTTGCCAACCCAACCACAGCCGGTACGCCGCCGGCGCCGCTACCGGTGCCGACGCCGATCCTCGCGCCCGCGCAAGCGCCGCCTGCACCTGCTGCCGGCCCGCAGGCATCCATGCCAGGGGAACTACCGGCCACGCGCCGCACCAGAGAGTCGACACCCGGCAACAGCGCGCCGGCAACCGACAACGGCGCGCCGCGCAGGGCCGCGGCAGCTGCGGACGCGCAACCGACCGGCCCCGGCTTGAGCGCGCGTGGCGGCACGCCGGTGGCAGCGCCGGCCAACCTGCGCATCACGCGCGAACGCGCCGCGCCCGCTGTCGATCCCGCCGTCAACGCCGGCTACGCTGCCTTGGCCGACGGCAACCTGGAGGGCGCACGCGAAAACTACGGCCGCGCCTTGACCGCCGACAACACCAGCCGCGATGCGCTGCTTGGACTGGCGGCAGTCGCTTCGCGCAGCGGCCGCAACGATGTCGCCGAGAGCTACTACCAGCGCGTTCTGGAACTGCACCCACGCGACCCGTATGCGGTTGCCCAAATGTCCAGTCTGCGCAGCGGCGGTGACGCAGCAGTCGCGGAGAGCAGGGTCAAGGCGCTGCTGGCAAACGAACGCGAGCCGGCCGGCGCGGCGCCCCTGCACTTCGCGCTCGGCAACCAGATGGCGGCACAAGGCCGCTGGGCCGACGCCCAGCAGGCGTACTTCAGCGCATTCTCGGCCGAACCCGACAATCCCGATTATTGCTACAACCTGGCAGTCAGTCTGGACCGATTGCACCAGCCCAAACTGGCGCATGAACACTACGCCCGCGCCATCGCCCTGGCGGCGAAACGCCACGCCGGTTTCGACCTGGCACGTGCCAGGGTACGCCTCGAGCAACTGGCCGCCGTCGCGAAATGAACGCGCCTGCGACCCGAGCGGCCACAGGCAACGCGCCGACGCAACAGAAGCCGCTCGGCCGCATCTTGGTCGAGCGCGGCATCCTCTCCGAGGACCAGCTGCGCATCGCGCTAAAGGAGCAGCAGCGCACCAACCAGCCGCTCGGCAAGGCGCTCAAGACCTTGGGCTTCGTCACCGAAGCCACGCTGCGCGACGCCCTCTCTGAAAATCTGGGCGCCACCGGTGTCGATCTGGCACATATCATCATCGACCCGGCCGCCATCAACGCGATACCGCGCGAGTTCGCCAAGCGGCACATGCTGTTCCCGCTCGAACTCGACCGCCGCGGGCATCGGTTCGCCGTCGCCATGAGCGACCCCAACAATGTCGTGGCGCTGGACCAGTTGCGCGCCCACCTGCTGGCGACCCTGCGCGAGACCTACGAAGTGGTCCCGCTCCTGGCGGGCGAGTCGGAGATCGCGCGCGCGGTCGACCAGTACTTCGGCTATGAGTTGTCGATCGACGGCATCCTCAACGAAATCGAAACCGGCGAGATCGACTATCAAAGCATGTCGACCACCACCAACGAGTACAGCCAGCCGGTGGTGCGCTTGGTCGATGCGCTCTTGGCTGACGCCGTCCAGCACAACGCTTCCGACATCCATTTCGAGCCGGAACAGAATTTCCTGCGCATCCGTTACCGCATCGACGGCGTGTTGCGCCAGATCCGCGCCCTGCACAAGCAGTATTGGCCGGCGATGGTGGTGCGCATCAAGGTGATCAGCCAGATGAACATCGCGGAAACGCGCGCCCCGCAGGACGGGCGCATCACGCTCTCCCTGACCGGACGTTCGGTCGATTTCCGCGTCGCCGCGCAGCCCACCACGCACGGCGAGAACATCGTGCTGCGCATTCTCGATCGCCAGCGCGGCCTGGTGCCGCTGGACAAGCTCGGTTTGCAGGAGGAACAGCTGGGCCTCCTGAAGCTGATGATCGCGCGGCCCGAGGGCATCATCCTGGTGACTGGCCCCACCGGCTCCGGCAAGACCACTACGCTGTATTCGATCCTGAACCACATCAATTCCGAGGGCGTGAACATCATGACCCTGGAAGATCCGGTCGAGTATCCGATGAACATGGTGCGCCAGACCAGCATCAACGAAGGTGCGAAACTCGATTTCGCCACCGGCATCCGCTCGATGATGCGGCAGGATCCGGACGTGATCTTGGTCGGCGAGATCCGCGACACCGATACCGCAGAAATGGCGTTCCGCGCCGC
>JAYVST010000194.1:0-1883 GCA_043775255.1 Burkholderiales bacterium | reverse complement strand
CGCGCAGCAAAAGGTCGCGGATCTGTTCTCCCAGGCCGAGCGAGGAGGGGGTGATCGTCACGCTCCGGGTTGGGATACCGGCCGCTGCCGCCAATGCGGAAAAGAGCTTGAGGGCGGCATCCCGAGGATGGCCGGCAAGGCTGCTGCCGGCCAGGTCGGCGGCGCGCCGAATCCGCGCATCGGCGCGCACCGCGATCGTGAACGGCGACGTGTTAAACATCGCGAATACCGCCAGCGGAGAACACTGCGGGTCATGCGCGACCAACTCGGCCAATGCATTCATGTCGCCATAACCCGCGTCGATGCCGCGCGCGCCGATCAACGGCACCACCGCAGCCGCGCCGGCGCCGGCAACGAATTCAACGTCCAGACCGGCGTCGCGGAAAAAGCCGCGCTCGCGAGCCAGAAAAAACCATGCGTGCGGACCGGAAAAGCCCGAGTTCAGGAGGAGGCGCAAGCGCATCGCAGTCCCCCTATTGCCACGTCATTGTTCCTCTATTGCCAGGTCACTGCCCTGCGACGCCGGCGGCGATGATCTGCGGTTTCCACAGCTCGATCTGCGCGGCGACATACGCATTGAAGGCCGCAACGGCCATCGGCCTGGTGAACACGCCGTACACCGCGAGCCGGTCCAGTACATCGCGGCGCCTGAGGAGACCGGCAAGCACATCGATCATGCGCGCACCGATGGCGGCGGGCAGGCCGGGCGGCGCCGTCATGCCGTGCCAGTTATCCACCGTCATGTCGATCCCCTGCTCACGAAAGGTGGGTATTTCGGGCGCCGGCGGCAGGCGCTCCTGGCTTGCGGTGCCGAGCGCGACCATCGAACCGGCGCGCAGGAATGAAAGATTGCCCAACACGCCCTCGAACTGCATGTCGACGATGCCGGCTAAGATGTCCTGGCGCAGCGGCGCCGCGCCCTTGTACGGCACATGCAGCATGTCGATGCCGGCCATGCGCTTGAAGGTTTCGCCCACGATGTGGCCGATCGATCCGGTGCCGCTGGAACCGAAAGTGAGCTTGCCGGGATTGGCCCGCGCTTTGGCTATCAATTCGGCCAGGTTCCTGACGCCCAGCTTCGGATTGGCCACGCAACCGCCATAGGTCGATCCCAGGTAGGCCAGATGGGTGAAGTCGCGGATCGGGTCGTAGGCGATATTCTTGAATTGCGTCGGCGCGATGGTGAAGGGCGCGTTGTTCGAGATCATGAAGTTGTAGCCGTCGGGCGCTTCTTTCCTGAGCGCGTCGGCCGCGACCATGCCGCCTGCCCCCGGCCGGTTTTCCACTACAAAGGGCTGCCCGAGTTGCTCTGCCAGAAACGGCGCCAGTGCGCGGCCGACAAAGTCGCTTGAGCCGCCGGGCGGAAACGAAATCAGGAGCTTGACCGGCTTGGCCGGCCATGTCGCCTGCGCCGAGCCTTGGGTGACCCATGTTGCACCGGCGGCGAATGCACTGCCGAGCAGCGCGCGACGGGTGATCTTCACCTGCATGGAAAGTTGCTCCGGATCATGGGGATGATGCATCATCAAGACGCACGTAGCGTGCCACGTTCTACATTCTAAGTGGCAGAGCGCTGCGTCTTGAACAACGCCACGCGCGGTCGCGCGTCATTCGGTCGCGCCCGAGGGCGGCGCCTTAGAGCGCATGAAGCCGTGCGGCAGCTATCTGGCGCACGGCTGCGGCCGAACGGCGGGCGCGGAGCGCAGGTCGGCCCGCACGGGCCTCAGAGCGCAGGTCGGCCCGCACGCGCCTCAGAGCGACATCGGGTTCGAACCGGCGAGGGCGATTTTTTCCTGGTGCTCACCCGGCAACAGGGCCTCGACTTCGAAGGTGGCCGGCACGCACTCCGACCACTGGTTGACCAGCTTGTGCATGGTCTCCGG
>JAYVST010000193.1:0-2406 GCA_043775255.1 Burkholderiales bacterium | reverse complement strand
ATGGACCGCGTGGTCAAGACGCTCGACTACTCCACGCCGGCGGCGTTGGCCGCCTACAAGGGTACCGGCCGCGTGCGCAAGGAATTTTTAGGCCCCGTATATCCCGGCGCTGCCGGCATTCTGATGCCGCGCCTGTTGCATCCGCAAGCGCTGATCCAGTACGACTTCATCGCCACCCGAGACATTCCGCAGGCCATCAACCCGGGCTGGTCACGCTACCAGAAGCTCACCTACAGTCCGGCGGTCAAGGCCGGCAAGCTGCTGTTCATGTCGGGCCAGGGCGCACTTGACCCGGAAACCGAACGCATGCTCTTCGACGGCGACATCGTCGCGCAGGCCGAATACACCTATCGGAACATCCTCAAGGTGCTCGCCGCCGCCGGCGGCGGTCCGGAACATCTGGTCAAGACCATCGAATACGTGACCCCGGCCGGCCTGGCGCGCTATCGCGACGTCGCCGGCGTGCGCGCGCGCCTGCTGCGCGAGCCTTATCCCGCGTCTACCGGTCTCATCTGCGAACTGTTGCTGCGCCCGGAGATGCTGATCGAAGTGGACCCGTTCGCGATCCTGGATTGAGTGCAAGGCAAGCAGGTGCCTCGCCTCTATCGCATCGCGCGGTTCCGCCTTGATCTGGCCGATCCTCAGCAGATTGTCAAGCGCTGCCTTGGTCAAGGCTTTCTCCGATCAGCGGCACGGTTACTTGCGCCAATACCCGGCTGACGAAAGAATCCGGTTCGGCACGTCGACGCCGGAATTCTTCTGTGGTGTAGCAGGCCGGATTGATCTTGCGTCCGAGTTGCGCTTCGAGTGGCGCGGTGACGCCGAGAACGTCTGCCATGCGGATTTCATCGCCCACGACCATGAGGTCGATGTCGCTATGCGCGGTATCGGTGGATTTGGCGAATGAGCCGTAAATCCAGGCTGATCTCAAGCGTGGGCCAAGCGTCGCGAGGGCTTCTCGTACGGCGAATTCAACACCGACCGTCTTGCGAGTCAGAGACTTAAGCTCGCTGAACACAGGGCTTGCGCGGTTGGCCTGGAAGCGGCGCTGATTGCCGAGCCGTTCGGATCGCACCAGGCCTGCGTCGGCGAGGCGATTCAATTCACGTTGCAGGGACGCACTTCCCAGACCCGTCAGCCGGCGCAATTCGCTCAGGTGATAGCTGCGTTCTGGTTGCCCGAACAGCCAGCGAAAAACGCGAGCCTGGCTATCGGCGAAAAGCGCGGAAGAAAGCGACATTTCCAAATATTAGCATGATCATGCCAATATTTGGTAGGAGTTTTGCGCCAACTAACGGTTCAACCCGGCGCGCGCGCAAACTCCAGGAGCGCCGGTCCCAGCGTCTCTTCGCCCGAATCCAGGTGCGCGACGATCGACGTGTGGTTGTGGCCACGTAGATGCATGAAGCGTGGCATGCGACCGCGCGCCATGGCCACCCGCCAGGCAAATTCCGCCGTGTAGGCGTCCAGATAGGTGTTCTCGAACTCCCCCGCCGCGAGGAAAACCGGGATGTCCAGCGATTGCGCGTGGGTGGTCACGGAGCGCGCTTCGTAGAGCGAGGCGTCTTCGCCATAGTAGGCGCGCACTGCCTTGGCATTCGGGTTGCCGGGCAGTACGTCGGCGCGCAGGCGCGAACTCACGAGGATCAGTCCGGCCAGGCCGTGGCCGGCGGCGGGGTGCAGGGTGGGATCGCAGGCATAGGCACCGGCATGCGAGCCGCCGGCCGAGTGGCCGAAAAGGATGACGCGTGCCGGGTCGCCACCGTGGGCGGCGCAATTAGCGCGCACCCAGGCGATGGCGCGGCCGACGTCCTCGGCGCCGCCCGGGTAGGCGGCTTCCGGCGCAAGCCGGTATTCGATGTTGATGCCCACGCAGTCGTGGCGCGCGAAGTAGCGCAAGACGTTGCTGTAGACCAGGGCGTTGGAGTCTTTTTCACCGCGCACGAAGGCGCCGCCGTGGACGAACACCACCACCGGAGCACCGGCCAATCCTGGGCGACGGTAAATGTCGAGGCGATGGCGTTCATGCGGGCCATAGGAGATCTCGCGCAGCGCTTCGATGTTCTCGCGCGGCCGCGCCGCCAGCACCGGGGTGTAGGCCTCGAGGACCATCTTGCGGTGGCCGCTGATGTCGGTGGCCCAACGCGGTCCGATCTCAAGCAGGCGCTGCCGTGCTTCTTCGGGCAGGGAACAAAAGGCGCTATCGGACATGGGTGCTTTCATTCAGGTCGACGAATTTGTGCTGTGCTGTGGTCGGCCGCCGCAGGCGCCGGCACGGGTTCGGCAGTTGCGGATTCCGACACGGGTTCGGCAGTTGCGGATTCCGGCACGGGTTCGGCAGTTGCGGCCTTCGGCATGAGTTCGACAGATGCGGCCTTCGGCACGAGTTCGGTCGCTGCGGGTTCC
>JAYVST010000192.1:0-1657 GCA_043775255.1 Burkholderiales bacterium | reverse complement strand
ACTGGCCGCCTCGTTCTCCGCCATGCAGAAGGTGTACTTGCCGGGATGCCCCATGGTCGCCTTGTCGACATCCCCCGGCGCACCGCCGCCGAGATTGAGCAGGATCAGGCGGATCGCGCGGCCGAGCACGCCGTTGCTCCAGGGACCGGGACCGAAGAGGTTGTGGCCGCCATGCACGCCCGCGGTCGCGGCCAGCGGACCGTTGACCATCATCAGGGGGGCCACGCAATGGGTGGTGGTCTGTAGCCCGTAGAGGTTGAATGCCGGATCGAGCATCGCCTCAAGCGTAGTCAGCAGCAGCGGCATGTGCACGGGCGCGCATCCGGCCATCACCGCATTGACCGCCACATGCTCGACCGTGGCCGCACCCATCACCGGAGGCACCAGGCCGACCAAGTCGTGCGGGCCGCGATCGAGAAAGCGGAACATGCGCGCGACCCGCGCGCGGGTGGGCGGAACAACGGGCAAACCGTCGGTCCAGCCCCTCTCGCGGAAAAAGGCCTGCAGGTCCTCCCACTCATCCTGGTCGGGCGCATCGAACCACTCGGCACGGACGGCCGACGTTGCGGTCTTTCCGGCGGACGACGGTGTACTTGTCAGTCGTCCGATGATGTCATCGAAGGCGGCGTCGACCTTCGCGAGCACTTCTTCGAGCGCCGTGCCGCCGATCGGATGCGGCAGCACCACCATGGGTAGCGCCGGCATGCCGAGATTGCGCGCCTGGGTATTCGCCAGATTGACAAATGGCGTGCTGATCAGAGTGACGGTCGCCAGTCCCGCCTTCTCCAATTCGATACTGTCGTGGACACTCCACGACGTGCAGGACCCTCAGTCGCCGAGGGCTGCGATCACGACATCCGCGTTTTCACGCAGGGCCGCCAGCACATCGGCCTCGGCAGGCAGGGACGGGTGCTTCTTGGAAACATAAAAACTGCTCGTGCCGGGATGGCGTTGTTCCATGCGCGCAGCAATGTGGGCCAACATCCTGTCGACGGGCGCCTTGGTGTTGTCGAGCAGGCCGACGCGCAATCCGTGCAGGGATCGGGGACGTGGGCGAAGGGTGAAGTCCGCCGTGCTCGCAAGCGCTTGGGGTGAACAGAGGTTCATCGCTTCTCCATGATCGGGCTGGGCCGAGATGCGGGCGGAGATCGATGGATCAAGCACCGCCCCGCAGCCACTGCAGACGCGCTCATTATCCCATGGGGCTTGCGCCGCTACCGGCGGGGGTTACGCCGCTACCGGCGGGACTTGCGCCGACGCGCGGCCACCTGCAACAAGCCGATGGCGCATCAGGACAGGTTGGCCGCCTTCTTCACCCGCGTGAGAACAACCATCTCGGGCGACTTCTTGTAGTGCACATCGAGCGGATAGCAGCCCGAGACCATGCCGTTTCGCGGTGCGGTGGTGCAATCGCTGAAGGTGCGGCAGAGGCGCTTTCTCTGCAAGCCGCGTCCGGAGAGCACGTCGGCCGGCAGCTCCGGATAGGCCAGCACCATGCGACCCAGACCCACCATGTCGACCCAGCCTTCGCGCACCACCGCCTGCGCGACATTGGGCAGGAACTCCTGCAGGTAGGTGTAGCCGCTGCCCATGAAGGCCAACTCCGGAAACGCGCGCTTGAGGTCGCGCACGGTCTCCAGGTGGCGCATGACGCCGA
>JAYVST010000191.1:0-3642 GCA_043775255.1 Burkholderiales bacterium | reverse complement strand
TCAGGCGTTTTCGACAATGATGCCCTCGATGATGTTGGCCACGTCCTCGCATTTGTCGGTGACGCTCTCGAGCAACTCGTAGATTTCCTTGAGCTTGATGACCTGGAGCACGTCTGCTTCTTCGCGGAACAGTTTGGCCATGGCGGCGCGCATGACGTGATCGGCTTCGGACTCGAGGCGGTCGATGTCCTCGCAGATGGTCAGGATGTCGGCCGCATTCTCCATCGAGGGCAGCAGTTTCACCGCCCCTTGCACCTTTTCGCTGCAGGCGACGCAGATTTCGGCCAGCTTTTGCGCTTCCGGCGTAACCCGTTTGATGTCGTAGAGGAAAATCGAATGCGCCACATCCTCGATCAGGTCGAGGATGTCGTCCATGGTAGTGATGAGCTGGTGGATCGCGTCGCGATCGAGCGGTGTGATGAAGGTCTTGTGCAGCAGTTCGACCGTGGCATGGGTGATCTTGTCGGCGCGTTTTTCGATCGATTCGATCGAGTAGGCGCGGCGCTGCAGATTGTCGAACGCCGACATCAGCGCCGCCAGTTCACGCGCGCCGTCGACGATGGCCAGCGCGTGCTCGTTGAAATACTCGAAAAAGCGCCCTTCCTTGGGCATGAAGCGGCCGAACATGGGGGCTTTCCGGAGGATGGGCAGACGCCCCGAAATGAGGCGGGCGGATTATAACCGCTGGTTCATGGCGTCTCGCCGTGCGCTTGCTCCATGCGCTTGCTCCGTGCGGCTGCTCCCGATAAGACGTGCGCTCAGCGCGCCGCGTCGGCGCGCGCATAACGGATGGCCAGTCTTTCGGCCGCCATCCGCATGCCGGTGGCCACTTCCGCATTGCAGGGGCCCTTGACCTGGCCGGTAAACCAAGATGACGCCCGGCGCCGCAATTCCACGGTCGCGCGGGCGCCGCCGGCCATGCTTTGGAGGGAGAAGATACGTGCATGGCCGGCGGCGCAATCGCGTGCATGGCCGGCGACGCAATGGCGCATTTCGATGCCTTCCCGTGCCAGCATGAGCGAGTCGGTCAACGGAAAGATCCGATAGCCTGCGCTCGCATGGGCGGCGACTGCGCTTGACCACAGTTGCAGAGTTTCCGGATTCCTGAGAATGATCATCTGGTGCCAGCGCTGCTGGCGCCTGACCAGCGCGGCCCAGCCGGCATTGGCCGGGATGCCCGCAGCGCCGGCGCGGGTCTGGTCGATCCACCAGTCGAGCAGATAGGTGAGGTCGTCGTGCATGAAGCGCAGCGACCCGCCGCAGGCGACGCGGCGGCGCCACTCGCCGACGGCGAGTCGTACCAGGCGCGCGAGATCGTCAAAGCGCCGGTCGTCCGCGCTATCGCGCACGACCTCGAGCGAGCGTGCCAGTGCGCCTCCTGGCGCGGCCAGGCCGATCACGACCGCCGGCATGCGGGGTGACCGCAGCGGTGACTGCACGGCCGCGAACAGCCGTATCGCAAGTCCGTCCGTCGCGAACGCCGCGTCGGCGGGCACGGCTGGGAGAAGGCCGCGTACCGCGCTGTTGGACTGGCGAGACAGCCATTTCCAGTCGCGCCGGGTCAGCGGGGCACTGGTTTCCGGCGCCATCAGGGCCCGCCGCAGCTCGCCCAGCAGACCCAGGCCGGCGGCGCCCGCCGGTGTACGCGCCAGGCGCCGCACTGATTCACCCAGAAGCGGCGCGAGATTCGGGGTTTCGCGCGTGATTCTGGTCAGTACCGCTGCGCCGACGCGCGCCATATCGTTGTAGTCGGCGATACGCACGGTACGGCCGAATACCAGGCTGGCCGCACGCAGCAGCTCGCGATCGCAGATGCCGCGCACAAGCGCGATCCACAGGCAGCGCAGCGTGCGTTCACCGCGCGCGTCGGGATAGAGGTCGGCGGCCATGCGCCGTCGGACATAGCTGCGGTCAGCTGCCGTCAATGACCAGTCCGGGCCCGTGTCGCGCAGGCAGGCGTCGATCGCTTGCGCCAGTGCCATGTCGGCCAGCGTGGCGGGATCGAGCAGGGGGAGGTCGGCGGATGCCGGGGCGATGCGCCAGCGTCCGCCCGGAGTGCGCGTGCAAACCGACAATCGCCCATTCGCGTCGCAAGCGATCCGCAGCGCACCGGCGAGCACGAGGGCGCTCGGCCCGCCGCATGCCTGCACCACCTGGATGAACGCGGGCCGCGCCGCGCCCAAGGCCAGCAGCACGGCAGCGCCGGCGGCACTCGATGGGCGTCGGCGCGGGCGGGCGCCGACGACGGGACGAACGGGTTGCATGAGGGAAATGTAGCCGATTGCGGCCGGCCGTCAACCCGGCGAACGTGAGGTAACCTTGACGTTCGGCCAATGCGGCGCCTGCCCTTTCGCCGCCCTGCCTCCCGCGGGCATCCATTGAACTCCAGACGTGCAATGACTGTTCCAGTGCCACATGCCGGCACCGTGCCGTGCCGGCCGTGAAGCGCCGACCGTGAAGCGCCGGCCGTGAAGCGCCGACCGTGAAGCGCCGGCCTGTATTTCACGGCTGGCTCGTGGTGTGGTCGGTGCATTTGCTGCTGTTTACCATCTTCGGCGTCACCTACGCGTTTTCGTCGTTCTTTCCTTCGTTGCAGGCGGAGTTTTCAGCCAATCGCGCCGACGTGTCTTTCGCTTTCGCGCTGGCGGTGTTTTTGTATTTCAGCATTGGTGCGGTGGCCGGTGTCGTTGCCGACCGCACCCATGTCCGCTGGGTCGCCGGCTTTGGCGTGTTGTGCCTGTCGGGCGGCCTCTACTGGGCCAGTCGCGCGGCGACGCTGGGCGAGTTCTACGCCGCCTTCGGCATCGCGATCGGCTTCGGCGTCGGGTGTTCGTATGTGCCGGCTATCTCTGCGGTGCAACCCTGGTTTGTGAAGCGGCGGGCCTTGGCTGCAGGCATCGCCTCCTCGGGCATCGGCTTGGGTACGCTGGTGGTGCCGCTGGTGGCGGTGCGCATGATCGGTGCGCTGGAGTGGCGCGAGACCCTGGCCTGGCTTGCGGCGGCCTGCCTGCTCTTCGGACTTGCCTCAACCATCCTGCTGGAAAAATCGCCGCAGCGCATGGGCCTGTTCGCCGACAACGATCGTACCTCGCCGCACGGCGGCCAGGTGGCCGGGTTGGGCTGGATGGAAGCCGTTCGGTCGCGCACCTTCGGGCTGTTTTTCGCGACCCTCTTAGTCACTGGTCTGGTGCAGTTCATGCCCTTCGTGCATCTGGCGCGCCATGCGCAGGACCGCGGGCTTTCGCCGGAAGCCGGCGCCCTGTTGCTCGGCGTTGTGGGGATCGGCAGTTTCGGCGGGCGTTTTTTCCTGACCGGACTGGCAGACCGCTTCGGGCGGCGCGATTCGTACGTTGCCATGTTCGCGATCATGGGCGTGGCGTTCGCATGGTGGTTCGCTTCGCTGGCTCTGCCGCCTTCGTTCGTCGCGCTGGCATTGTTCGCGCTGGTGTTCGGGCTGGGCTACGGCGGCTATGTGGGTCTGGCGCCGGCGCTGGCAATGGGGTATTTCGGCGCCCTCAATCTTTCCGGCATCATCGGATTCCTGTACGTGGCCGCCGGCTTGGGCACGCTGGTCGCACCGACGTTCGCCGGCTGGGCCTATGACAGGACCGCCAGCTATGCCATCCCGGTCGCCTCCGGCGT
>JAYVST010000190.1:0-2266 GCA_043775255.1 Burkholderiales bacterium | reverse complement strand
CGCTTCGCCGTTCAAATCGGAGACACCCTTCATCCCTCGGAAACCCGCATCTGCCAACCCTTTCAGCACTTCACCCCCTCTTTTCCCCGGACACTAGTGATTTAGTCACTAAGTCTTTCAATCTCGGGAACGTGGCGGAAAGCCATCCAGAAGATTCATCAGGTCCGGCAGTGCCGATTGCACAGTGTTCCAGACGACATCAAGATTGATGTCGAAGTAGCCATGGGCGATGCGATTGCGCATTCCGCGCATGCTTCGCCACGGCACCTCCGGGTGAAGTCCCGCGAAATCGGGATGAAAATCCATGATTCTCGTTGCAGCCTCGCCGATGATGACCAGGTTCATCACCACAGCTTGTTGCGTGCGCAAGTCGCTCACAAATTCGTCCTTGCCCATGCCATCGACAAAGCTGCGAGCCTGCGAAGCGGCCTGCCGAATATGATCGAGGTAGTCAGGCAGCCGGCTCTGGCTCATACAGGCTTCGCTTCGGCCAATACCCTGGAGCGGTACTTCAACGGCAGCTCGGCCGGGGTCAACAAGTCGACCGGTACACCGAGGAGATCCTCCAGTTCCACCTGTAGCCCGCCCAGGTCGAACATGGTTGCGCCCGGCAGTGCGTCCACCAGTAAATCAAGGTCGCTTCCGTCCTTGTCCGTTCCATGCAATGTGGATCCAAAGACACGGGGATTCGCCGTCCGAAAACGATTGGCGGCGTCGCGCACGGCCACGCGTTTCAGGTCAAGGGCATCGGAGGGTTTCATCGATGGCAACATACGGGAAGAACTGCTTCAATTGTATAACTTGAACGTACTTGGAAATAGGCGCTGGCTCAGCCCCTCTCTCTGTTCGCCATGACTTGCGTCGCAAATCTGCAATTGACGAGCAGCGCAGAAGTCGGTCAAGAACAAAAAATTGCTCACAATCCTTGCAACAAGGACATATATGTCCGATTTTTTGATCGGTGAAAACAAAGCAATTCCTGAAAGCCTTGTAGGCGTGCGGCGCGGAAATCATCAAGAATCGCGGTAACGGAGGGCACTACCTGGTCAAACTCAACGGCCGGCAGACGACGGTGCCGATGCACGGCGATACCGACTATGGCCCGGAGTTTCTGGATGATATTTGCAAGCAGCTCAATACCCGTCCGAGGAGTATTCAAAAATGAACGTGTCTTACCCTGTCACCCTAAAGAGCTATAAGGGCGGGCAAGTTGGCGTGTTTTTTGCCGATGTGCCGGAAGCGATCATCGCCGGTAAGAACGAGCTCGTGGCGTTGGATCGCGCGCAAGATGCGCTGACCGTGGCGCTTTCCAGCTATCTTGATGAAGGCCGGCCGTTGCCTGTGCCGAGCAAGGCAAAGCGCGGGCAGCCAGTGGTCGTATTGCCGCCACGTGTCGCGATCAAACTGACGATTCATGAGGCAATGTGTGAGCAGCGCGTGACACAGTTACGGTTAGGCGAGCTGCTTGGTATCGAGGGGCGTCAGGTGCGTCGTATTCTCGACCTTGACCACGAATCCAAGCTCTCTCAGCTTGAGGCCGCACTTGCGGCACTGGGGTTGCGGGCAACTGTCAGCGTGACAGAGATTCCGCCGATTTCCACAGGCATGGCTGCCTGAGAGCCTGACTGGACAGCCGCCCTGGCTGGCACTTCGCGGCCGGGACCTTACGCTTGCGTGCTTCCACGCGAATTAGTGTGGATCCACAAGAACATCGTCGAATGGGACGGGCAGGACTGGCTGTACTACACCCTGGGCACCACGCGCCTGCTTTCCAACCCGGTGCCGCTGCGGCAGGTGTACCGGCATGGCAAACGGCCCTACGTGATGGGCTTCTGCGCGCTGGAAGCGCACCGCCTGTACCCGGGCAGGGCGGGGCGCCTGACGCGCGACATCCAGGCCGAGATCAACGAAAACGCCAACCAGCGCAGCCCATGTCAAGTGCGCGTCAAGTTCGCCATGAACAAGCGCTACTTCGTCAAGCGCGGCAAGCGGGTGGACCTGCGCAGCCGGGTGCTTGGCCATCGGATCGCAAACGCCTGGAAATTTGGCTTTAGATCATTATTGATCTATCATTGGGGGAATGACCGGCAAGGAAGTCATCGCCAAGCTCAAGGCTGCGGGTTGGTCCCTCAACCGGATACACGGCAGCCACCACATTCTGACCAAAGGCGGCCAGGCCGTCCCGGTTCCCGTGCATGGCACCCGCGATATCGGCGTCGGCCTTCTCGCCGCCATTCAGCGCCAGACCGGCGTCAAGCTAAAGTGA
>JAYVST010000189.1:0-7829 GCA_043775255.1 Burkholderiales bacterium | reverse complement strand
GGCGGCATTGGCCACCGCCGGCCTGCATCTGCTCTACCTCGCGTGGCTGGCGCAGGCGCTGGTGCGCGGTCTCGACATTCCCAATTGCGGATGCTTCGGCGTCTACTGGGCGCGGCCGCTTACCCTCTGGTCAACCTTCGAAGACATGGTCTTGCTCGGCTTCACATACATGCTCTGGCGCTGCTCCGCAGGGCGCTGAAGGGTATCGAAAGGTGAGCGCGCTTGCGACCAAACCTGAAGCGAAGTGTGCGGCTTTCGAGTCGTTCGATTCGCGTGGACAGTCGATCGGGCACAGCGCGGAGTCCGCGTGCTCGTTCACCGATTGCGCCATCACCGCTCCTGATTCAGGGCGGGAACAACGGCTCCAGCAGCCACATGTACGCCCTCCGGCGTAGTTTGAAGAACTCAGAATCCGATGCGAAGAAAATGCGTCAGAGACGCTGATCGGAACAAGACAACAACAATGAAGGCGGCTCGTTCCATGTCGATCGCGTTATCGCCAGCGCGACCATCCGAGGAGCGCGAGTCCCGCTGCCGCCGTCAACCACAACAGCACGATGATCGCTGCGGCAACGACGCTCCGTGGTTTCGCGTTTCGGTCTGCGATCCAAAGGTCAGCCTTGGCTTTGCCGTCAGCGAGAACGTGGCTGGGGAGCAGTCGAATCGCAAAATAGACGCCCAAGGGCACCAGGATGACATCGTCGAGGAAGCCCAGCACTGGAATGAAATCGGGAATGAGGTCGATCGGGCTGAAGGCGTAGGCAACCACAACCGCAGCCAGGGCTTTGGCGAGGACTGGCGTATCGGGGTGTGAGCGACAAAACCAGAGGGTTAGGAGTTGCCCTTTGAGATTGCGTGCCCACGCGCGGAGTGTGTTGGCCAGGTTCAATTGAAACCCATGATCGCGCCGACGATGCCAGTGACCGTACCGACAACACCGGCGATAGGACCAGCATAGCTTAACCATTCTGGCGCGGCCATCAAGATCCCCTTGTTGAACTAGCCGGATATTATCGGCCAAGGCTTCAACAGGTGCGCAAGGAATGATAGTTGGCCCGCGCCGGCAACTATTGCTGTGCCGGCGGAGGGGGCGGATTCATCCGTTCCCACGAGTCGGGCGGCTCGGCACCCGGGTCGAACCACCTCTGATTCGTGCGGTTCGAATTCACGACGAAGTGCTCGCGACACCAGAAGCGGGTTCTTCGGTTGATCTCGTCGACCAAGGCGATAGGCACCGGCTGGTATCCCTCTATACCGTGGCGGGCGAAGACGACGCAGAGGGCCGGCGAAACGCAGAGGGAGATTTCATTTGGGCTTCGAACCCAGCCAGGCGGCCGGCCGCAACGTTCACCGACGATAACGGACCGGGTATCACCCGGCTATCACCAATGAAAAAGGGTTAGCGGCTTTCGCGGCTAACCCTTTGTTTTTTGGCGCGGCTGGCAGGATTCGAACCCACGACCCCTTGGTTCGTAGCCAAGTACTCTATCCAACTGAGCTACAGCCGCATTCGGCGGATTATATCAATTTTCCGTGTCTCTTTGGTCGTAGCGTGATCGCATCATTTGGCGCGCAGGCAATCGACGTAGTAGACGCTCCGGTTGCCGCTTTCCGCGTCCTCGACCAGACCGTGGATGTCGGTGTCGAAGCCGGGGAACTTTTCGTTGAACGAGCGCGCGAACTTGAGGTACTCGACGATGGTCTGGTTGAAACGCTCGCCCGGGATCAAGAGCGGAATGCCGGGCGGGTAGGGGGTCAGGAGCACGCTGGTGGCGCGGCCTTCGAGTTCATCGATCGGCACGCGATCGATCTCGCGGTGCGCCATCATGGCGAAGGCTTCCGAGGGCTTCATCGCCGGCTGCATGTCGGAGAGGTACATTTCGGTGGTCACGCGTGCGACGTCGCCGGCCTTGTAGGTTTCGTGGATCTGCTGGCACAGGTCCTTTAAGCCGGTGCGCTCGTACTTGGGATGGGCCTGGCAGAACTCCGGCAGGATGCGCCACAAGGGGGCGTTCTTGTCGTAGTCGTCCTTGAACTGCTGCAGGGCCGTGACGAGCGTGTTCCAGCGGCCCTTGGTGATGCCGATGGTGAACATGATGAAAAACGAGTACAGCCCGGCCTTCTCGACTATGACGCCGTGCTCGGCGAGAAACTTGGTGACGATCGAGGCGGGGATGCCGGTCTTGGCGAATTTGCCGGTCACGTCCAGCCCCGGGGTGACGATGGTGGCCTTGATCGGGTCAAGCATGTTGAAGCCGGCGGCAAGATCGCCGAAACCGTGCCACTTGTCGTTGGTCTTGAGCATCCAGTGTTCCTGCCGACCGATGCCTTCGGCCTGCAGGACGTTGGGGCCCCACACCTTGAACCACCAGTCCTTGCCCCATTCGTCGTCCACCTTGCGCATGGCGCGACGGAAATCCAGAGCCTCGCTGATCGACTCTTCCACCAGCGCGGTGCCGCCGGGCGGCTCCATCATCGCCGCGGCCACGTCGCATGAGGCGATGATGGCGTACTGCGGCGAAGTCGAGGTGTGCATCAGGTAGGCCTCGTTGAAGACGTGGCGGTCGAGCTTGCGGGTATCGGACTCTTGCACCAGGATTTGCGAGGCCTGCGAGATGCCGGCCAGGAGCTTGTGGGTGGAATGGGTGGCGAAGATCAGCGAATCCTTGCTGCGCGGCCGGTCGCGCCCGATGGCGTGCATGTTCTTGTAGAAGTCGTGGAAGGTGGCGTGCGGCAGCCAGGCCTCGTCGAAATGCAGGGTGTCGATGTAGGAGCCGAGCGTTTCCTTGAGCATCTCGACGTTGTAGATGATGCCGTCGTAGGTGGACTGGGTGATCGTCAGGATGCGCGGCTTGCGCTGCGGGTGCTTCGCCTGCGCCGCCTTGGCGAACGGGTTGGCGTCGATTTTCTTCTGGATGTTCTCAGGCTTGAATTCTTCCAGCGGAATCGGCCCGATGATGCCCAGGTGGTTGCGCTTGGGCGTGAGGAACACCGGAATGGCGCCGGTCATGATGATCGAGTGCAGTATCGACTTGTGGCAGTTGCGGTCCACCACCACGATGTCGTCCGGCCCCACGGTGGAGTGCCACACCATCTTGTTGGAGGTGGAGGTGCCGTTGGTGACGAAGAAGCAGTGGTCGGCGTTGAAGATGCGCGCCGCGTTGCGCTCGGAGGCGGCCACCGGGCCGGTGTGGTCGAGCAGCTGGCCCAGTTCCTCCACGGCGTTGCAGACATCCGCCCGCAGCATGTTCTCGCCGAAGAACTGGTGGAACATCTGGCCGATGGGCGATTTGAGGAAGGCGACGCCTCCGGAATGCCCGGGGCAGTGCCAGGAATAGGAGCCGTCCTGCGCGTAGTGGATGAGGGCGCGGAAAAACGGCGGCGCCAGGCTGTCTAAATAGCTGCGCGCCTCGCGGATGATGTGGCGCGCGACGAATTCCGGTGTGTCCTCGAACATGTGGATGAAGCCATGCAGTTCGCGCAGGATGTCGTTGGGAATGTGGCTCGAGGTCTTGGTTTCGCCATACAGGTAGATCGGGATCTCGGCATTCTTGAAGCGGATTTCCTCGATGAAGTGGCGCAGGTTCAGCACCGCCGGGTCGAGTTCCGGGCCGGGAGTGAACTCCTCGTCGTCGATCGAGAGGATGAAGGCGGAGGCGCGCGACTGCTGCTGCGCGAACTGCGACAGGTCGCCGTAGCTGGTGGCGCCGAGGATTTCCATGCCTTCCTTCTCGATCGCCTCGGCCAACGCGCGGATGCCGAGACCGGAGGTGTTCTCGGAGCGGAAATCTTCGTCGATGATGACGATGGGAAAGCGGAATTTCATCGGGCGGGCCTGTCGGAAAATAAAAAGCGCGCCCCGCAGTCGGGGGGCGCGCGAAAGTGTACGGCCAAAGCGGCGTGCGAAACGTTACATGACGTTTTTACGCACGTCGGGTGTGTCAGATGTGCAACACGGCCATGCCGGCGAGGATGGCGCTGGCGACGGCGGCGACGATGACGCCGGTTTGCATCCATTTCTTCTTGGTGATGAGCGTGATCGCCGCCAGGGCAATGGCCACCTGGATCACCGTCATCGCCTGGGCCCAGCGGTGATGCAGGTGGATCTGCCTCTCGGATTCGTCATCCCACTTTTTCGATTCGGCCTCGAGCTTCTCGGCGTCTTTCTTGATGTCTTCCTTTTCGGTCTTGTAGCGCGCCACTTCCTTCTTGTACTTGTCGACGTCCACACCGGGCAGGGCCATCGCCAGTTCGGCCAGGTTCTGCTTGCTGCTCTTGGCCTGGTAGTAGTTCCACTGGTTCGAGGCCTCGGTCTTCTTGATCGCCGCGTTGTTCTTGAAGATCATGGCGTTGTTCTGGGTGGCGCCGCCCTGATAGGAAAACAGGGCGCCTACTGTAGCCAGAACGGCGGTGGCGACCGCCAGGCGCCCGCCGAAGCCGTCGTCTTCGTGGTGGGAATCGTGCGCCGCATGCTCGACCGCGTGGTCGTGCGGGCCGTGAACGTGAAATCCGCCTGCACTCATAATGTTTCTCTCCTCAGGTATTCGACGAAATCGAAATCGACTTCGGGGTTGCCGCTCTTTGGTTGCGGATCTCGTGCGTTCTCGCGCCACAGATGGGGATCGATGGGCGGAAAAAAAACGTCGCCTGCAAACGGTTGCCGGATTTCCGTTACCAGAAGGCGGGTGGCAGTCGGCAGCAGGGTGCGGTAGATTTCCGCGCCGCCGATGACGAAGGCTTCCGCGCCGACGGCGCCTGCCGCCGCAAGTGCGCCGGCCGGCGAATCGGCTAAGCGCAGGCAGGTGCGCGCCGCCTTGTCTATGCCGCCCATGGCGTAGTCGGGTCTGCGCGATACGACCACGCTGGTGCGGCCCGGCAGGGGTTTGCCGAGCGTGGCCAGAATCGACTCGTAGGTCTTGCGGCCCATGATCACCGGGCAACCCATGGTGCTGCGCTTGAAGTGCGCCAGATCGGCCGGCAGGCGCCACGGCATGCGGTTGTCCTGCCCGATGCAGCGGTTAGAACCCATCGCGACGATCATCGAAAGCCGCATCGTCTAGACCGCCACCGGCGCCTTGATGTGCGGATGCGCCTGGTAGTCGAGGATCTGGAAGTCCTCGTAGCGGTAATCGAACAGGGTGTCGGGCTTGCGCGCTATGTGAAGGCGCGGCGGCGCAAACGGCGTGCGCGCGAGCTGCTCCTCGACTTGCGACATGTGGTTGGAATACAGGTGGCAATCGCCGCCGGTCCAGACGAAATCGCCGGCATCCATGCCGACCTGTTGCGCCACCATATGGGTGAGAAGCGCGTAGGAGGCGATATTGAACGGCACGCCCAGGAAGATGTCGGCACTGCGCTGGTAGAGCTGGCAGGAGAGTTTGGCGGGTGCCTGCGGCGTGGCCCCGGGCGCGGCATAGAACTGGAAGAACGCATGGCAGGGCGGCAGCTTCATGCGCGGGATGTCGCCTACATTCCAGGCCGAGACGATGATGCGGCGCGAATCGGGCGTCTCGCGCAGTGCCTTGAGCACCTGGGCGATCTGGTCGATGTGGCTGCCGTCCGGCGCCGGCCAGGAGCGCCACTGGTAGCCATAGATGGGCCCGAGTTCGCCGTTTTCGTCGGCCCAGTCGTCCCAGATCGAAACCCCGTTCTGCTTCAGGTAGGCGATGTTGGTTGCGCCGTTCAGGAACCACAGGAGTTCATGGATGATCGAGCGCAGATGCAATTTCTTGGTAGTGAGAAGGGGGAAGCCTTCGGCCAGGTTGAAGCGCATCTGGTGCCCGAACACCGAACGGGTGCCGGTGCCGGTACGGTCGGTTTTGGCGGCGCCGTAGTCCCGCACCAGGCGCATCAGTTCCAGGTATTGACGCATGGGCTGAGTTTACCGGTGAACCTGGCGCGCGCGTCGGTTCAAAGCGCGATCTTGGCGAACAATTCGCGCGCCGACTGGAAACGCATGTCCGGATCCTTGGCCAGCAGGCGGTCGATGACACGCTGGAAACCGGAGACCTGAGGCGGCAGGCGCGGCACTTCGGCATGCACGTGCTGGTAGGCGATGGCCGCCAGGCTGTCGGCGTCGAACAGGCGTGCCCCGACCAGCATCTCGTAGAGGATCACGCCCAGGCTGTAGAGGTCACTGCGCGCGTCCTGTGCGCGGCCCACGCATTGCTCCGGGCTCATGTAGAGCGGCGTCGCGCCGACGCCGGTTGCGGCGGTGATCGACTTTTCGCCTTCCTGCTTGGCCAGGCCGAAATCCACCAGCGCGATCCGGGTCTCGTCGCGGAACATGATGTTGTGCGGTTTGAGGTCGCGATGGATCACGCCGGCGGTGTGAATGGCGTCGAGCGCCTTGGCGATCTGCGCGGCCAGGCGGATCGATTCCAGCGGCGTCAGGCGTGCCGCGCCGCCTAAGTCCATGCGCGAGCGCAGGTCGCCGTGCGGAAAATATTCCATTGCGATGTACAGATGGTCGTCGGTGATGCCCTGGTCGTAGATACGTGCGACATGTTCGTTCTGCACCATGGAAATGAGGCGGTACTCGCGGATGAAGCGGTCGATGAAGGCGGGATTCCTGATGGTGCGAGCGTCCACCACCTTGAGCACCACCTCGACCAAGTCGGGCGCGGCCTGGCCCAGCCGCGCCAGGCGTTGTGCCAGATAGACCCGCGAGGTGCCGCCTTCGCCGATCTGGCGCAGCAGACGATAACCGTTGATTTCCGGATGGCCGTCCCCGATGCCGGCGGGCGGTACGGTGCGCGGCGCACTGCGGTCGACCTCCAGCACCATAGTGCGGGCGGCCGAGAAGCGTTCGGCCAGGCGCGCGCGCGCGAACTCGCGGTCACGCCGGCGCGCCCGTGCGAGCATCGCATCGTTGATCGCGCCGACTAAGCGGTGCGCGGTAAGCCGATGGGTGGCGAGGTGATCGGCCGCGCCCTGGCGCAGGGCGTCGATGGCACTGTCCGGTGCTCCGGGCACGTCCGGGGATGCCAGCATGATGACCGGCGCCAACCCGCGCAGCCGGTTCGAATGCGCGGTCAGCCACTGCATGCCGTCATGCGCCGGCGGATGGTGTCCGAGCAGGATGGCGTCGTATTGCGCATCCTGCGGCGCGGCCGCCGGCAGGGAGGGGACCGGCCCGTCGACGTGCGCACCCGGCCAATACGAAGCGATGTGCTGGGCGCATTGGCGCGCCATGTCGGGCGAGGCGCCAATCATGAGGATTCGCATTTTGGGCGGGCAGTGGTGAATCGAAGGGCGTGGTCGCAAGGACAGGGCAGGCTGGGCAAGGCAAGGCAAGGCAAGGCAAGGCAAGCTGGGTAAGGCAAGGCAAGGCAAGCTGGGTAAGGCAGACAGGGGTGCCGACGGGCTTTGAAGCGTGGCCCCGAATCCATCTAGAATAGCGCGTCGGCGCCGTTTTCGCATCATGATTGACGATCGCGGGCCCTTCTTTCATGGATGTCGCAGGGACGCACGATGCTGAAATTGCTGGACAGCCTGCGCCTGACCCGGATCGGCGCCGATGGAGACCATCCTTTGGCCAGCCCGCGCGAGGCTCTGCCGATCTATGCCGAGCTGCGCGCGAACGATCCGCTCAAGGCGCAGGAGGAGATTTCCGACTGGCTGGTTTCCTTTGCCGCAGCCGAAAACCTGAAGCCGGAGCGGCGTTTTGAGGTCTTGCGCGAACTCGACGACCTGGCGCAGCCGCATCGGGTCAAGCTGGCGCGTGAAATGGCGACTGCGGGACGCCAGTCCAAGGCGCGCGAAGCCAAGACCTGGTCGATCAATCACGAATTGTGGGCGCGGCTGGCCGCCGGCTATGATGACCTTAT
>JAYVST010000188.1:0-8043 GCA_043775255.1 Burkholderiales bacterium | reverse complement strand
GCCATCGCCGCCTTGATCGGCGGCAACCTGGATTCGACCTGGGCGCGCTGGTCGCGCCCCTGGACCACGGTGGCGTGGCTGTTCCTGACGCTCGGCATTTGTCTGGGCTCCTACTGGGCCTACTACGAGCTGGGCTGGGGCGGCTGGTGGTTCTGGGACCCGGTCGAAAACGCCTCCTTCATGCCTTGGCTGGTGGGCACCGCGTTGATCCATTCGCTCGCGGTAACCGAAAGACGCGGTGCTTTCAAGGCCTGGACGGTGCTGCTGGCGATACTGGCGTTTTCGCTTTCGCTGCTTGGAACCTTCCTGGTGCGCTCGGGTGTGCTGACATCGGTGCATGCATTCGCCACCGACCCGAAACGCGGCGTCTTCATTCTCGCCTTCCTGGTGCTGGTCGTGGGCGGATCCCTGCTTCTGTTTGCCTGGCGCGCCTCGAAAGTCGGCATCGGCTCACGCTTCGAGCTGGTATCGCGCGAGTCGATGCTGTTGTCGAACAACGTGCTATTCCTTGCCGCAGCGGGAACGGTGCTGCTGGGCACGCTTTATCCGCTGATCATGGACGCGCTCGGGCTGGGCAAGATATCGGTGGGCCCGCCGTATTTCGAAGCCGTGTTCGTGCCGGTGCTGGCGCCGGCCGTGTTTCTGATGGGCGTGGGTCCGCTGGCGCGCTGGAAATCGGCCAGCCTGCCGGACCTGGCGCGGCGCCTGCGCTGGGCCGGCGCGGTCAGCGTGATCTGCGCATTATTGGCGCCGGCGGCTGCCGGGCAATGGAAGCCGCTCACCAGCCTGGGCCTGTTGATGGCGTTCTGGATCGTCGCCTCCGCGCTTGTCAACCTGCGCGAGCGCTTGGGCGATGCCTGGCCGCGTCCGGGCGCGATGCGGGCGCGTTTTTCGGTCCTGCCGGCCGGCTACTGGGGCATGTTGCTGGCGCATCTGGGCGTGGCGGTATTCATCGTCGGCGTGACGATGGTCAAGTCGTACGAGAGCGATGCGGATCTGCGCATGCTGCCCGGCCAGGTCATGCCGGTGGGCGATGTCTCGTTTCGCTTCAACGGCGTGCGCGAGGTCACCGGGCCCAACTACGTCGCGGTGCGCGGAGAACTGCAGGTGCTCGAAGGCGAGCGGGTGGTCAAGGTGCTGCGTCCGGAAAAGCGCATCTACAACGTGCAGAAGAACCAGATGACCGAGGCGGCGATCGACTCCGGCTTCACCCGCGATCTCTATGTGGCCTTGGGCGAGGCGGACGGGGCCGACGCCTGGATCGTACGAGTGCACGTGAAGCCATTCGTCGGCTGGATCTGGATCGGTTGCGTCTTGATGGCCTTGGGCGGCCTGGTTGCCGTGGGTGATCGGCGCTATCGCGCCGGCGCCGTGCGCGCCCGCGAAGGCGCCTTGGCCGGCAGCGTCGCGCGGGCGGGGGCATGATGAAACGCACGCTGATCCCGCTGATCGTCTTCGTGGTGCTGGCGGTTTTTCTGGGCATCGGGCTGACCCTCAACCCGCGCGAAGTGCCGTCGCCCCTGATCGGCAAGGCGGCGCCCGCATTCGCCCTGACTACCCTGGAGACGCCCGGCAAGACCCTGACCCAGCGCGACCTGGTCGGGCAGGCCTGGGTGCTCAACGTGTTCGCGTCCTGGTGCGGCCCCTGCCGGGACGAACACCCGCTGTTGGTGGACTTAGCGACGAAGACCGCGACGCCGATCTACGGGCTCAACTACAAGGACAAGACGGCCGATGCGGAACGCTGGCTCCGGCATTTCGGCAACCCCTACAAGGCGGTACTGGTCGATCGCGACGGCCGTGCGGGCATCGACTACGGCGTCTATGGCGTGCCCGAGACCTTCGTCATCGACAAGACCGGTACGGTGCGCTACAAGAAGGTCGGGCCGCTCACGCCCGAGGTCATCGCGACCAAAATCCTGCCGCTGCTCAGAGACTTGAATGGCTAGGCCGATTGCGCTGGTACTTTGCCTTTTTCTGGTCAGCGGCTTGGCCCAGGGCAGGGATGTTGCGCCGCCCGACCCGGCACTGGAGAAGCGGGTCATCAAGCTCTCGGAGGAACTGCGTTGCCTGGTCTGCCAAAATCAGACCATTGCCGACTCCAACGCCGAACTGGCCGTCGACCTCAGAAACCAGGTACGCGAACAGTTGAGCCAGGGTCGCACTGAGGCGCAGATCCTCAAATACATGGCCGATCGCTATGGCGATTTCGTACTGTACCGCCCGCCTGTCAAGAGCGCCACGGCCTTGCTCTGGTTCGGGCCTGCGGGGCTGGTGCTGTGTGGCTTCACCGGCCTGGCGCTGTATCTGAAGAAGCGTCGCAGTCTGGCGACCGATGACGATCCCGATCAGGGCTTGCCGGACGAATACGACAGCGCGCCTGCCGCGCCGCCAAACCCGCCAGACCTGCCAAACCCGCCAAACCCGCCAAACCCGCAAAAGGCCGCCGCTTGACGACTTTCGCCCTGGTGGCCGCGCTGATGTGCGTGGCGGCGTGCCTGATCGTGCTGCGGCCGTTGCTGTGGCCCGCCATTCCGGCCACGGCCGCGGTTGATCTCGCAGCGCTCACGCGTTCGCATGAAGAACTGTTGCGCCGGCGTCGCGACGGCGCACTCGACGAGGTGGCGTACGGCGCCGCGCGTACCGCGCTCGCGTTGCACTTGCTGGACTTGGCACTGCAGCCGGCGCCAGTGCAGGACCAGCGGCCTTCCGGTCGGCGCCTGATGCTTGCCACGGTCGTATTCGTGCCGTTCCTGGCGCTGCCGGTGTACTGGCTGGTCGGGACCCCCGCCGTGCTGTCGGCCGCAGCGGACAACGATGCGCCGCTCACGCCGGAGGCCGCGCAGGCGCAAATGCAGGAACGCATTCGCGCCCTCGAGACGCGGCTGGCGGCCACGCCGCAGGACGGGCAGGGCTGGGCTACGCTGGGGCGTTCGCATGCCGCGCTGGGCGACTATGCGAATGCGGTGGCCGCGTATGCCAGGGCCGATCCGCTGCTGCCGAATGACGCGCAACTCTTGTCCGACTACGCCGACGCGTTGGCAATGGCCCAGGGACGGCGCCTGGAAGGCGCGCCGACGCGGCTTCTGGCACGCGCGCTGGCAGCTGCGCCGGACAACATCAAGGCGCTGCTCCTGGCCGGTACGGCGGATTTCGAGGGCGGCCAATTCGCACGCGCGGTCGAGCGCTGGGAGCGGGTGCTGGTGCTGGCGCCACAAGATACCGAACTGGTGAATTCACTGCAGCGAAGCATCGACGAGGCGCGTGCCAAGCTTGCCGGCGGTGCTCCGGCGGCGCCGGCGGCCGGGACGGCCTCGGCAGGCGCCGCAGGCGCGGGCGGCGCCGAAGCGGTGAGCGGCCGCATCAGCCTGGCGGCCGGCATCGCCGCCGGTGCGGCGCCCGACGACACGGTGTTCGTTTTCGCACGCGCGGCGCAGGGGCCGCGCATGCCCTTGGCCGCTTTCAAGCTCAAGGTACGCGACCTGCCGGCCGACTTCAGGCTCGACGACAGCATGGCAATGACACCGGCGGCAAAAATCTCCGCTGCGGCCGAAGTGCTGGTCACGGCACGGGTGTCCAAATCGGGGGATCCGATTCCCAAGCCCGGTGACCTGGAAGGCACGAGCGGTCCGGTCAAGCCGGGCGACGCCGGCATCCGGCTGGAAATTCGCGAGATCGTGAAGTAGTGCGGCGGCAGCCAGTGGAGTCCGATCCAGTGCCCGCTTGGGGCGCGCGCTAAAAGCGCTGCAAGGGACGCCGGTGATCAAACGCCGTCGGGGCCGTCGCGCTTGGCAATGCCCAACTCGGTACAGACTTGTCCAAGCAGGGTTTTAAGCGCGTTGACGTCGGCTTCGAGCGCCGCCATGCGCGTGCGCAGCGCATCGACATCGCGCGGCGAGACGTCGCCTTCAGTTCGGACGTCGGCCGGCTCGTTGATCGGCGGGGCGCCCGACAGAAGGTGACTCCAGCGATTCTCGCGTGCGCCTGGCAGGCGCGGCAATTCCGCCACCAGGGGCGTGCCTTCGCGCCCGGCCAGTTCGGCCAAAAAGGCCTCCACCGCCGAGATGTCGGCGAAGCGATGCAGGCGCTCGCTGGCGATACGCAATTCACCGGCGGTCTGCGGGCCGCGCAACATCAGAGTGGCCAACAGGGCGGCCGACTGCTCGGGAATGCGCAGCACCCGTTCGATATTGTGCTCGTAGCGCGTGACGCGACCACCGGACGAATCGATCGCCAGGCTCATGGCCTTCAAACTGTCGAGCGCGGCCAAGACGTCGGCGTCGGTTGCCTCGAGCACCGGCGCGCGGCTGGTTTTCTGGTTGCAGCCGGACACCAGCGCATTGAGGGTCAACGGATAAGTGTCGGGCACGGTGTGCTGTTTCTCGAACAGCACACCGAGGACGCGGGTTTCAATCAGGGAGAGTGGGGGCAAGGGGCGCATCGCCGCAGTATCGCAGGGCGGCGGGCCAAGAGGGCGGGTGCCGGTTGCCGCTCGGGCCCGACATCAGCGCGTTGCGGACTCCGGTCGGTGCGACCATGTAGTTTTGCGACAATAGGGGTTCCCCCAAACCTCGACCTCGAGAAACTACATGCGCCTTTTCAGTTACAACAACCACGGCCGCGCCGCCATCGGCATCGTCAAGTCCGCCAGCGCCAGTGAATTTGTCGATCTGGGTGCGACCGGGCTGTCGTTTTCCACCGACATGACCGAAATTCTCGCCGCGCCGGGCGCTCTGGCTGCACTGAAGGCTGCTGCCGATGCGGCGCCCGTGCACGCGGTCAAGCCGCTGGCCGGCATCCGCTACCTGCCGGTTGTGCCGCGCCCGCCCAAGATCATCTGCCTGGGCCTCAATTACGCCGACCACGCGAAAGAAGGGGGCCATGCCCGGCCTGAATACCCGAGCTTCTTCATGCGCGGCGCAACCTCCCAGATCGGCCACAACGAGCCGATCGTGCGCCCGAAGGCCTCGACCAAGCTGGACTATGAAGCCGAGCTGGCGGTGATCATTGGCAGCCGTGCCCGCCACTTGAGCAAGGCGAATGCGCTGTCCTGCGTGGCCGGCTACGCCTGCTACAACGATGGCTCGGTGCGCGACTACCAGCGCAAGACCAACCAGTGGACCATCGGCAAGAACTTCGATGCCACCGGTGGCTTCGGACCATTCCTGGTGACGGCCGACGAACTGCCGGCGGGGGCCGCCGGTTTGCGCATCCAGTCGCGCCTGAATGGCAAGGTGATGCAGGACGCCAACACCAAGGACTTCCTGTTCGACGTGGTCGAGTCGCTGTGCATCATCAGCGAGTGTCTCACCCTCGAACCGGGCGATGTGATCATCACCGGCACACCGGCCGGCGTCGGCTACGCGCGCACCCCTCCGGTCTGGATGGCGCCTGGCGATGTGTGCGAAATCGATATCGAGGGCGTGGGCGTGTTGTCGAATCCGGTCGCCGACGAGAAGTGATTCCATGACCCTTTGGGCCGCAGGTCGGCGCGGGCGTCAGCGCGCCGGTGGTCCGACTGCGAGCAGGAAATCGATCATCAGCTTTGCAACCGCGTTGAACATGCCCACGCCGGTCTGGGTGGGGCAGCCGATTTTCCGCGCCGCGTCCAGGATAGGCGTGATTTCAGGGGTGGTGATCACGTCGCCTATGAACATGTGCGACGTGAATGTCGTTATGTCCAGCGGCAGCGGGTCGCCCGGCCGCATGCCGCAGGGTGTCGCGTTGACCACCACATCGAAGCCGGACGGATCGGCGCTGCCGACGGTGACCTGGCCCGGATAGCGGTGCGACAGTCGCGCGATGAGCGCGTCGCGGCGGCCGGCATCGCCGTCATGAACCGCCAGTGCCGCTGTGCCGCCGTCGAGCAGCGCCAGCGCGATCGCCGAACCGGCGCCGCCGGCGCCCGCCAGTAACGCGCGCCGGTTTTCCACCACGCAGCCGGCCGCGCGAATGGCGCTGACAAAACCCTCGCCGTCGACCATGTCGCCATGCCAGGTGAGGTCGGGGTTGCGCCGCATGATGTTGACCGCACCAAGTAAATGCGCTCGTTCGGTGGCGCTGGTGCAGGCCGAATAGGCAGCAAACTTGTGCGGAACGGTGGCGATCAGGCCGTCGAAATTTTGTGCCGCCGAGGCGCCGCGCAGGAAGGCCGGAAGATCGGCGCTTGCCACATGCACCGGGATCACCACGCAGTCGCGGCCCCTGTCGTTGAGTGCGCGAGTGACACCAGCGGGGGACTTCACCTGCGCGATCGGATCGCCGAATATGGCTACCACGCGGGTTCTGCCGGAGAGGATCAGGTCACCCATGCGACGCCCTTCCGGAGACCTACGCCGGTTCGCAGCGCGCAGGCACGAAGCGTGTGGTGCGGCGCCGCGCCCGAGTTACGTCAGAATCGCGCTATTTCAGAACCGGCTGGCTGGCGAGGCTGGTGCGCGCCTTGAGCTTGGCTTGCGCCTCGGCCTTGTTCATGGCCGACACCTTGCGGCCAAAGGCCTCGCGCTCTTCCTTGCTCTTTTGCGCCGCCTTGATGCTGGCGATGCAACGCCAGCGCTTGCCGCTCTTGGAGACGACCAGGCGCATTTCCTCGCGAGGATGTTGGGTATGGCAGTGATAGCAGTAGACGGTACCGGAGGACATGTGTGAAGGCGTGAGCTTTGGTCAGATGACGGGCTGGTGAGCGCTTCTTGTTTCGAGGTCCGCACCGGGATTGCCGGTGGGGTCTCCTCTGCAACATGGCTCCCCGCAAACAGCTAGGGCGCGGGTGGGCGTTTGGCGCGGCGGGATGGCAAAAGCAGACTAGATTATAACCGAGATGCCACTGGGTGGCGTGAAGGCGGCGGATCAGTGATAACGCGGACCTTTCGGCGTATTCGGCTTGGCGTAAACCCGTGCCTTTTTCGCGCGCAAAGGGCATACTCGGGGAAGGGATGTTGTCGGGCGCGTATCGCGCCTGATCGCATCGTGAAAACAAAATGGCGCGGCTCGCGACGCAAAATGGCACGGCTGTCGACGCCGCATGACAAACAAGGGGCGCGCGATCCGCGTACCCGGCCAGGAGGCATTCATGTTCGGTTCATCAGGAACGATCGCACCCGCATGCGGGTGCGCGGCATCATCGTCGGGATTGGCCGATCCGGGCCGGCGCAGCTTCGTCGCCGGCGCGGCGGCGTTCGGCGCGCTGGCCGCCGCAGGCTGTGCGACCACGCAGCCCGCGGGCCCGCATCGCATCGACGTGCACCACCACATCTCGCCACCCGCCTGGGTAACGGCACTCAAGGCGGCCAAGCTGGATTCGCCGCCGGTCAACAACTGGACGCCGCAACGCTCGATCGACGATCTCGACCGCGGCGGTGTGGCCACGGCGATCACCTCGCCGACCCTGCCCGCCGCCGGGTTTCTGAACGCGACCGACGCCGCTGCGGTGGTGCGCGCCTCCAACGAATATGCGCGCAAGCTGGCGGACGATTCGCGCGGGCGTTTCCGCATGTTCGCCATGTTGCCGATGCCGCATGTGGATGCGACCCTGAAGGAAATCGCCTACGCCCTCGATGAGCTCAAGGCCGATGGCGTCGCCTTCATGACCAGCTACGGCAACCAGTACCTCGGCGACCGCGCCTTCGCGCCGGTCATGGATGAATTGCACCGGCGCCGTGCCACCGCCTATACCCACCCCAACGACCCCGCCTGCTGCCTCAATACCGGCAGCGGCATCCCGCCGGTGATCATCGAATACGGCACCGACACCACCCGCACCATCGCCAGCCTGGTGTTTTCCGGCACGGCAGCGCGCTGCAAGGACATCAATTTCATCTTCTCGCACGCCGGCGGCACCCTGAGCGCGGTGACCGAGCGCTTCCTGGTGCAGATGAACCGCCCGCCCTACGCGCTGCCGGGCTTTTCCGCCGAGCGGGTGTTGGCCGAATTGCGCCAGTTCTATTACGACACCGCGCAAGCATCGAATCCGATCGCGATGGCGTCGCTCACCAAGTTCATTCCGATCTCCAACATCGTCTACGGCACCGACTATCCGTACCGTTC
>JAYVST010000187.1:0-4166 GCA_043775255.1 Burkholderiales bacterium | reverse complement strand
TCCGACACCTGGCTGCTGGTGGGGGCCAACCCGGTGATCGCCAAGTCGAACGGCGCGCCGATGAACAATCCCGGCCAACGCCTGAAGGAGGCCGCGGAGCGCGGCATGAAGCTCGTCGTGATCGACCCGCGCCGTACCGAAACGGCGCGCCGCGCGCATGTGCATCTGCAGGGGCGGCCCGGCGAGGACGCGGCCCTGCTGGCCGGCCTGATCCGCATCATCATCGCCGAGGGCCTGCACGATCGCGCCTTCATCGCGGCCAATGCCGAGGGGCTGGAGGCACTGGCTGTCGCGGTCGCGCCGTACACGCCGGAAGTCGTCGCCGCGCGCGCCGGAGTGCCGGTGGCGCAGTTGCTGGAAGCCGCGCGCAGTTTCGGCCGGGCGCGCCGGGGCGGGGTGGTGTGTGCCACCGGCGCGAGTTTTTCCGGACACGGCAACCTGGTCTTCTACCTGGGCCTGTGCCTGAACACCTTGTGCGGCCGCTGGGCCCGTGAAGGCGAGGAAGCGCCCTATCCGAATGTGCTGCTGCCGGCATTCCAGCCGCGCGCGCAGCCTTACGCGCCGTTCCCGGTGTTCGGAAAGGGGCGCCTGCGCGTGCACGGCTTGCGCGAAAGCGCGTCGGGCATGCCCACGGCCGCGCTGGCCGACGAGATCCTGCTGGGCGGTGACGAGGGTATCAAGGCGCTGATCTGCCTGGGTGGCAACCCGGTGCTTTCATGGCCGGACCAGCACAAGACCGAAGCCGCGCTGAATTCGCTCGATCTTCTGGTGGTGCTCGATACGCAGCTGACCGCCACAGCCGCGCTGGCGGACTACGTGGTCGGCGTGCCGCTGTCGCTTGAAACCGCCGGGTCCACCAGCCGGGTCGAGGCGCTGAAATACGTCGGGGTGGCGCGTGGCTTCACCATTCCGTGGGCCCAGTACACGTCGCGTGTTGTCGAGCCGCCACCGGGGTCGGATCTGGTGGAAGACGCGGCGTTCTTTTTCCGCCTCGCGCAACGCATGGGCCTGCAACTGGAGTGGACCAACGCGGCCGGCTACCGGGGCCATGTCGAAAGCCCGCCATCGACCACCCGGCTGGACATGGCGCGCGAGCCGAGCAACGAGGAACTGATCGAGCTGACCTGCGCCAATTCGCGCATTGCGCTGCGGGAAGTGAAAAAGCATCCGCATGGCCATGTGTTCGAAAACGCCCGGGTCAAGGTGGCGGCACGGGATCCCGCCTGCACCGCGCGCCTGCAACTGGCCGATCCCCTGATGCTGGCCGAACTTGCGCAGGTGTCGGGCGAGGTGCGGCCGCGGCCTGCGGATGGTTTCTCGCACCTGCTGGTTTCGCGTCGCATCAATCAGGTGATGAACTCGGTCGGGCAACATCTTGCGCAGGATCCGGAGCAGGGTGGTGTCACGCCGGCCTATCTGCATTCCGCGGATTTCGCGGCGCTGGGCCTGGCGCCTGGCGGAATAGCCACGGTGCGTTCCGCGCATGGCGCGATCGAAGTGCGCGTCAAGCCAGACGACCATCTTCGTCCGGGTGTGATTTCCGTCGTGCACGGATATGGCGGCCTGCTCGCGGAAGCAGCCTCAGGGAACGGACAGGCGGGTTGTTCGGTCACGCGCCTGGTCGGCATGGATGAATTCGACCCGATCACCGGCATTCCGCGCATGAGCGGGATCGCGGTGGCGATCGCGCCGGCGCAGGGTGCGCCGGATGGCCCGGGCGCCAGCCCCGGGTCTGGCGTCGGAAAATGAGGTTCGCGACATGAGGCCGGTCGGCGCTCAGGTCGGTTTTTCCGACGTGCTGCGCGGTTGCCGTGTGCTGGAGCTGTCGGCCACTCTGGCAGGCGAGCAGTGCGCTTATGCACTGGCCGGATTGGGCGCCGAGGTGCTTGCGGTACGGTCCGAGCGGCCGCGCCTGGCCGGAACCGCGCCGCCTCCGCCGCGCCCGCTCGACACCAGCAAGCGGGTTGTGGCCATCGATGCGGCGAGCGAGCAAGGCTTCGAGGCGCTCGCTAGTCTGGCGGCGCAGTGCGACCTTCTGATCGAAGACCGTGCGCCCGCCGGTTGGGGCGCGGGCGGCCCGCTGGCGCGGCGGCTCCTGGCACGCAATCCACGTTTGATCGCCATCTGCATCGCGCCGTTCGGCATCAGCGGGCCGCGCGTGGGCGATGCGGGGCATGCGCTCAATTGCTACCACGCCGGCGGCAACGCGCAGCAGATTCCCTGCAACGCCCTGCGCCCGGGTGACCGGGACCGCGCGCCGCTGCAGGCCGGCGGGCAGTGGGGCGAGGCGCAGGCCGGAACGCTGGCCGCAGTGATCGCGCTTGCCTGCCTGCTCGACCGCGAGCGTCACGCCGGCATGTTGATCGACTGCTCCAAACAGGAGGCGCTGATCAGCTACAACTGGATCGACGTGGCGCGCTTTCCCAACCAGGGTCGCTCGCCAACCCGGCTGGCGCCGCTGGCCACCATCGTCGGTGGCATCCTGCCGGCCAGTGACGGTTTTGTCGAGATCGCGGTGCGCGAGGATCGCCAGTGGAACGCCCTGGCCGAGCTGCTAGGCCATCCGGAGTGGGCGCAGGATCCGCGCTTCGCCACCCGCGCCGCGCGCACCAGTCGCTGGCAGGAGATCGCTGCCATGCTCGCCGGGCAGACGCGCGGATTCGCCACGCAGCACCTGCACTTAAGCGGGCGCGAGCGCGGCATTCCGATCGCCGCAGTGATGGATTTGCCCGCGTTGCTCGCCGACGCGGACCTGACGGCTCGTGGCGCCTGGGCGTCCACCGCTGCGGGCAAGGCGGATGGCGCGGCGCCGCAGGTGCGCCTGCCGCGCTGGGATACCAGCATCGCCGCGCCGCCCGCGACTACCGGTGAAGCCGGTGCGCCGCCAACGACGCGTGGCGCGCCGGGCCTGCCGCTCAAGGGACTGCGTGTGCTCGATCTGGGCTGGGTCGCCATGGGGCCCTACGCGGGCTACCTGCTGGCCTGCCTGGGCGCGCAGGTGATCCATGTGGCGCGTCCGCAGCCGGGTGGCCTGGCAGGGGCGGACGCCGCCGCTTACAACTATGGGTTCGACACCCTCAATACCGGCAAGACCTGGGTCTCGATCGACCTCAAGCACCCGGACGGCGCCGAACTGCTGCGCACCCTGGCCGCACGCTGCGACATTGTGCTGGAGAACTTTCGACCCGGGGTCGCCGACCGGCTCGGAATCGGCTACGCGCAACTGAGCAAGTCGAATCCGCGCCTGGTGATGGTGTCCGCGTCGACTTACGGCCGGCGCAACATGGCCGGCGCGCATGTCGGGTACGCGCCGGTTTTCTCGGCACTGGCCGGGCTGGCCAACCTGACCGGCCATGCCGACGGGCCGCCGGTGGAGGTCTCCACCCCGGTGGACTTCTATGCCGGATCGGTCGGCGTGCTGGGCATTCTTGCCGGCCTGCATCGCCTGTGCGAATCCGGTAGCGGTTGCCACATCGACCTTGCCGCGCGCGAAGCGGTGTTGTGGTCGCTCACCAATGAACTGGCGTGGCTGCAGGAAGGCCATCGCGATGCCGTGCGCCAGGGCAATGCGCATCCGGACATGGCGCCGCACGGTGTCTATCGCTGTCGGGGCGAGAACCGCTGGCTCAGCATCGCCGTCGGCGATGACGCCGAATGGCGGCGTCTGTGTGGCGTGATGCGCATGCATGAACTTGCCGACGATACGCGCTTTGTCGATACGCAGAGCCGCATCAAGCATCGCGCGCAACTGGACCGCCTGCTGGAGCAGTGGACGCAGGACCATGATGCGGGCGAGCTGTGCGTTCGCCTGCAGGCAGCCGGGGTAGCGGCCTGCCTGTCCGCGACCAGCGAGGATCTCTGGCTGGACCCGCATTTGCAGGCGCGCGGTGTGTTCCAGTCGCGGCAATCCGCCGCCGGCAAGCGCTGGTATGTCGCCGCGCCCTGGCTATTTGCGGATCAGCCCAGGCAGCCTCTCGAAACCATCAGCGGCCCGCTGGCCGCGCGCGCGGTATTCAACGACCTGCTCGGTCTGTCGCAGGACAAAATCGACAGCTACATCCGCGGCGGTGTTGTCGCGATACGCCAGGAGGGCGGCTAGTCGGCCGGGTATGCAGGCGCCCGCGATTTCATCGGAGGTGAGGCAAATGTTTCGCAAGCAAATCACA
>JAYVST010000186.1:0-6990 GCA_043775255.1 Burkholderiales bacterium | reverse complement strand
AGCCGCCGAGACACTGCGGCTGCACGGGATCGTGCGCCAGACCCTGCGTGATGTCGCAGCCGCGCACCGAACCCGTTCACGATCCGCTCGAAGACGAGCCGGCGACGCCTGCGGGCGGCATGCGTGTGGCGGTTGCCGACACTGGCGACGGCGGCAACGGGCTGGTGCAAAAGGCCGCGGACGTGCTCGTCTTCTGGTCAGGCTGCCTGCTCTTTGCCGTCACGGCATCGATCGGGAGTCTGACCGGGAGGTGTCTGTCCTGGTTGCTGCCTGGCGAGTTCGGCGCCAGGCTCGGCAAACAGATGATCATGGCTGTGTTTCGCGCCAATCTCGCCTATCTGCGCTTCACCGGCCGTTTCGAATTCGATCTTCGCGCGCTCGATGCGCTGCGCGCCGACGGCGGCCTGGTGATCGCACCGAATCATCCGGCCCTGCTCGACGTGCTGCTCGTGGCCTCCCGCCTGCCACGCATCACCTGCATCATGAAGGCCGAGTTGTGGGACAACTTCCTGCTGGGCGGTGGTGCGCGGCTCGCGCGCTACATTCGCAATGACTCGCCGCTCGGCATGGTGAAGCTCGCGGTCGGGGAACTCGGCCGCGGCAACCAGTTGCTCGTGTTTCCCGAAGGCACCCGCACCGTGCGGCAGCCGATCAACCGCTTCAAGCCGGGCTTCGCGCTGATCGCGCTGCGGGCCGGCGTCCCGGTCCAGACCGTGTTCATCGACACCAACTCGCCGTTCCTCGGCAAGGGCTGGCGCTGGTGGCACAGACCGGCATTTCCGGTGGTCTACCGGGTGCGTCTGGGTCGTCGCTTCACCGTGGACGGCGACGCGAAGACCTTCAGCGCGATGCTCGAACGGTACTTCGAAGACGAGTTGCGCGGGGGCCGTAACGCGGGTCGCGACGAATGAGCCGGAACGGCTGCGCCTGATTCGACATGATCGACGGCCTGACGCCTTTGGCCATCCTCACCCCTCCCGCGCCCACAACCGACGCGTGAGCACGCCGGCATCGCGTTCGATCGCTTCCATGGCGTCGAGGATCAGATCCTCGCGAAAGCGCCGGCCGATGATCTGCACGCCGACGGGTAGCTCATCGACCAGCCCCACCGGCACTACGCCCGCGGGCAGGCTCAGGTAGTTCACGCCGTAGCTGTAGATCGCGGCATCGAACAGGTCGCGGGTCTGCTCGAAGCTGTGCGTGTCGACGTCCCACGGATAGGTGGGGCGCATCAAAAACGGGCTGAGCACCAGCGGGTAGCGGTCGAGAAACACGTTCCACGCCCGCGTCATCCGGGTGCGTTCGGCAAGACCGGTGAGATAGTGATGGCCTTCGGCGACATCGCCCATCCGGTAGTACCAGTCGAAGATCCTGCCGATGAGATCGCTGCCGAACTGGCGTGCGAGCGGATCGAGGGTAGCCTTGATCTCTCCCAGGGCGACGGACATCCAGCCGGCCGCCGGCGCGGTGATGGGGGGCGGTTCGACTTCCTCGACCGCATAGCCGGCGGCTTCGAGCACACGCGCGGTCCGGTCCAGCGCAAGCGCGATGTCGGGGTGCATCCGATAGCCATGGCGGTTCTTGGTGAAGGCAACCCGGATCGGCGCCGGAACCGGATCGCCGTCGAAAGGCAGCGGCACCCACCACGGATCGCGCGCGTCGCCCCGCATCATGGCCCGGGTGGCGAGGCGGACGTCGCGCACCTCCCGGCAGATGGCACCCTGCACCGACATCAGTTGCGCCAGCAGCCCACGCTCAACCGCCGCCGACGGATTGAACGCCGGGACCCGCCCGAGGGTCGGCTTGACCGTGCACACCCCGCACGCGAACGCCGGAAAACGCAGCGACCCGCCGATGTCGTTGCCATGATGGATCGGCCCCATGCCGGCCGCCGCAGCCGAACCGGCCCCGCCGGAAGACCCGCCCGGCGACGCATCGGGATGCCACGGATTGAGCGTGCGCCCGTGCAGCGGGCTGTCGGTGGTGGCGCGCATCGAGAACTCGGGCGTGGTGGTGCGGCCGATCACGATGGCGCCGGCGGCCTTCAGGTTGCAGACCACCGGCGAGTCGTCGGGTGCGACCACGAGTTCGAAAGCGCGAACCCCGTTGGGCGTGGGCATGCCGGCGACGTCGACGTTTTCCTTGATGGTGACCGGCACCCCATGCAAGGGTCCCCAGGATTCGCCGCGGGCGGTGGCCTCGTCCGCCTCGTGCGCCCGCGCGACGGCGGCATCGAAGCAGGGGTAGACGATGGCGTTCAGGTCGGGGTTGCGCTCCTGTGCCCGCCCGAGCACCGACTCCATGGCCTCGACGGCCGAGCAATCGCCCGAGTGAATGGCGGCGGCAAGATCGCACGCGCTCGACTGCCACAACGGTTGAGTCGGGATGGTCATGGAAATGGCCTGTTCGGGTTGTTCGGGATCAGCACCACCATCGCTCCGGGGGCGCGGCGCGACGCGGTTCGCGGGAGCGGGTACGGGGGATCAATTGTCGGCGTCGGCGGTCGAACGGCTTATCCGGAACAGGCAGAACGAGAAACGACCGATCGGTTTGTTGTTCTTCCAGTCGAGCACGTCGAAGTTCACGCATCTGCCCGCATCGCCACCCATCAGGTAGCAGTTCACGGCCTCGACGAAACGCTCCTTCTCGTCGATCGGCAATGAAAAATATCCCGGCCCCGCGACCACGGTGGGCTCGTTGGGAAGCTTCCACTCCAGACCATAGAGCACACCCGCTTTCTGCGCCTGCGTCACCTTGTCGCGGCAGGCCTCGAGGCGCCGCTCGGACATGATGTCGGCCCACGCCAGGTTGCAGACGAGCATGCCGATGATCGCCGGGAGCCATCTCATGCGATCAGGCCCCGCCGCGGTATCGTGCGCAACGGCGGCGTCACGGAATCTCGACGATCTCGGTGCCGTGCGGCAGGCCCAACACGTCGACCCTCTCCAGTTCCGCCTGGGTCATCGATGCGCCCGAGGGCATCGCCCGCACCCGGCATCGCGCGGGATCCTGCCCGGTGGCCGGCAAGGGCGTCGGCAAAAAGAGCGTCTGCACCACCTTGAACGCCACCGGCCCGTAGCAGGCGTTGCTGCCGATCACGGTGACCGCGGGAATGGACATCACGCCATTGGATCGAGTGGAGAACGTCTTGCCGTCGGCGCGGCCGCGCCACAACGTGTTGTTGAACTGGACGAAATGCGGACCCGACGCGGCATAGTTGGCAAAGGCGACGGGAATCTCCTGAAACGCCGCGAGTTGCTGCGGGGTGATCGCCGCCTGGGCGGTGGCGGCATTGCGCGCGGCGGGTACCTGGGCAACGACCACGGCCGGGCCCACCTGCCCGTTGCGGCCCGGGTCGCCATGGCAGGCATTGCCCGCGTCGTCGACCCAATAGGCGAACTGGTAGCCGCCCATGGGATCGTTCTGCACCGGCGGACTGGCCGGAACGCGCGCCCACCAACTGCTCAGGAAGACCGTGCTGGTTCCGCACGCTGCCAGGACCGCATCTTTGAGCACCAGGGTCGTCGAGCAGCCTGCGACGGACAGGCAGAGCAACGCCACCGGCGCCAGGCGCCGCATCGCCCTGTCAGCACCCGGTGTCGGGTTGGTCGAACTCGTGTCGATGGTCATTCGTGTCCTTTCAGCGGTCTGTCGCGGTTGGCGACCCACCAGGTGATGAGGCACGACTCCGCTGCCTCACGGCGAGACTACCGCATTCGCGTGATCCGGTTCATCGCGATGCCCGAATCACACACCTGCGTGAAAGTCGCTTCAAGTTTGCCGGGTGCGGGTCGATATCCAGTTGACGCATTTTCCTTCCGTGTCAGGAACCCGCCATGCCGACCTCGCATCTCCATCCTCGCCGCGTTCTGGCGATAACCATCTTCAGCCTGACTGGTTCGCTGTCGGGCACAACCGTACTCGCCGCAGAACATGCCGAGGCCGCTCATGCCGAAGCGGCTCACGCCGCCCCGGTGCCCAAGCCCGCTGCCGCGAGCGCGGAAGCCAAGGTCGAACCCAAGGTCGAGGCGAAAACCGAAGCCAGGCAGCCACCGAACACCGACGCGAAAGCCGAGGCCGGCGAGGCGAAACCGGCGATGAAGGAAGCACCCGGCAAGGAGCCCGCCGTACGTGACCCGCTGGAAGTGCTGCGCGGCAAGCTCGCTGCCCGGTTGAGTCACCCCAAGACGCCGCCGAACGACCAGGTGAGCGTGGTCTCGAAAGGCGGCGCGCCCGTCAGCGCCGCAATCCCGCCGCCGATTCCGCTGCCACCGCGCCCCTACACGATTGCCGCGATTCCGGGCCGGGTCGCACCTGACGCCCGCAAGGAAGTGCCTGCGAAGAGCGCCGAACCCGCCCGTCCGGTGCACTGGAGCTACGACGGCAGCGGCGGCCCGGACGGCTGGGCCGAAATGAACCCGGAGTTCGCGAAGTGCGCGACCGGCAAGCGCCAAAGCCCGATCGACATTCGCGACGGCGTAAGAGTGAGCCTGGATCCGGTTCAGTTCGACTACAAGCCCAGCGCCTTCCGGGTACTCGACAACGGCCACACGGTGCAGGTGAACGTGGCCCAGGGCAATTCGATCGAGGTACTGGGTCGTCGCTACGACCTGGTGCAGTTCCACTTTCATCGACCGTCGGAAGAGCGCATCGACGGTAAGCAGTTCGACATGGTCGTGCACATGGTGCACAAGGACATCGACGGCCGCCTCGCGGTGGTGGCGGTGCTGCTCGAACGCGGCAACGCGCAGCCGATCGTGCAGGCAGTGTGGAACAACCTGCCGCTCGAGAAAGGCGAGGAAGTGCCGGCCAGGAGCATGCTCGACCTGACCGCACTGCTGCCGGCGCAGCGCGGCTACTTCACCTACATGGGTTCACTGACCACGCCGCCGTGCAGCGAAGGCGTGTTGTGGATGGTGATGAAGAACCCGGTGCCGATCTCGACCGAGCAGATCGGCATCTTCAGCCGGCTCTATCCGATGAACGCGCGGCCGATACAGGCGGCGAGCGGGAGGTTGATCAAGGAGTCGAATTGAGAAGCACCCACTCGATAACGGAGGCCGCCCCAAAGCCATACACATTTCTGAAAAACCGGGAAGCCGAGGCCAGCTTGACAGCTTGTCGCACATTAGGGCTGGCATCCAAGACGTTGCACCAAGGCGTCGTCCTTCTTGAAGATTGCAGTCAGGCATGCCTCGTACTTCTTCTTGGCTAACTCAAGCGCGAGAGAGCTTTCCAGTGCTGCTGCCTTCTTGTCGTCGACGGTCTTGAAACTCTCGAAGACCTTCCCGACTGCGCCGAAATAGGCGCCAATCAGACCGGCTGGCAACTTCAGCAACGCGACGATCTCCCCATCGGTGGTCTGGTCGTATCGCGTCGGCATACCATCCGTGAAGCCGAAGTCCGCCTCGTTGTTCGAGAAAAACGTTTTCGCCATCGGAAGAAACCTGACTGGTGCTGACGACGGTGAGAACAATACCTCCGACCCGACAATCTCGTCCTGGCTCGCATCTGCCCTATTGGCGACTCGAGTGAGGTCGATCCGATAGGGTTGCTCCTGTCGGTAGAAAATTCCTGATTGCGCGTTGCCGGTTTTGACCTTATCCGAATCACTCGGCGAAGCCCCTGAATTCGGTATCGATGTCACCTTCACCTTGTGACCACACAACTCGGATGTCGATCCAGCTATTCCGAAAACCAGTGTATAGGTCCCGGCTGAGCACGACCCCGCCGCTGGTTGAACGAGTGCCTTCAAGCCCGTCCTCGTCCCAATCGTCTCCGCGATCCCTTTCAACGCCTCTGGCAGTCCGCTTGTCGTAACCGCTTTTGTTGACGTCAACAAGCCGCTCGGCGTCACGCCGATATTTATCACGTTCTTGCCGATCCAGTTGGTCTTGAATCGTAGTCTGAATGGCGTCGAAAGATCTGGATAGGCAGCAGTAGACTTCAAGGCGGCGGACACGCTTTTGTTGGCCTCAACCACCACGGTCAACATGAAGTCCTTGTTCGGCATGTAATAGGTGAGACCGTCCGAGGCGTCTTCTTGAGGAACGTGTTTCGAGTTGATGCTCGAACAAGCTGCCAGCAGACCCGTCGTGACGGCCCACACAAACAATTTTTTCATCTTGGCATTCTCCTATTCTGAAGTTCGTCGATTGAACAAAGCATGGGCCAAGCGCCACCGCGCCAACACACTCCAACCCAACCGTGTCAGCTGCGGCACGGAACGGCTTTCGGGTTCGTCCTTCGTGCCGCCCGCAGACGCACGGCTTGTTCGACTGCCGCCCCGGCGTCCAATCGTCCCCAACCGAAGCACGCGCTGACGCCACCGGAAGATGGCTCGCAGCCCGATTGCGTGTAGTCGATGAACCTACGATCGGCTGAGCATCGGAGGACATCGCGCACGTCGCTTGGCGACGCGTCCGGATATGCCTCGATCACGAGCGCGCCCGCACCGGTGACCGTTGCCGCGGCGGCAGACGTACCGCCGGTTTCGCAAGGCGCACCCGGGGCTCCGTAACACGCCGCCATCATCGTGATTGCGCCATCACCGAACGCGCAGATGTCGACCCCTTCGCCCCATTCCGAACCCCCAATGCCATCGCGCAACCGGTCAAGAGTCTGGCTGGATGGTGGGGGGGAGACATCGCGCATGCAGTTGGTCACGGTAACGAGATCCGGGTGCAGCCGAAAGTCTCCGGGTGGAATCTGTTTGGTGTTTCCGTTGCCTGTCGACTTGACCAACGTAGTCCCTAGCCCGCCGGCCCCTTCCAGGCGCAATCTGGGTAGCACCGCGACCGCCCAATAGAGTGGCACGGACGTCCAAGGCATTTCGAAAGACAGATTCACAACGCGGGCACCCAAGACCGGCGCAGGCCACGAACATGCGCCTGTCGCTCCGCCTTCTTCCTCGGGCCGCCCGAGGCATACAGGCCGCAGGCCCGCCATCCAAAGCACCATGTCCCCATAAGCTATGGATGGCTCCGGATG
>JAYVST010000185.1:0-8045 GCA_043775255.1 Burkholderiales bacterium | reverse complement strand
CGCGCAGCAATGCCTCGACTTCCGCGCGCGAAGGCACGCTGCGCGCGCCTTGCCGTGCCACCTTGAGCGCCGCCGCGGCACTGCCGAACACGATGGCTTCCTCAAGCGGTGCACCTTCCGCGATGCGCAGGGTGAAGGCGCCATGGAAGGCGTCGCCGGCGCCGGTGGTGTCGACGGCGTTGACGGGGAAGGCGGGCGTGTGGCGCAATTCGTCCGGCGCATCCGCCGTGATCCATTCGCAACCGCGTTCGCCGCGCGTCACCACTGCCGCGCGCGCGCCCATGGCGATGGCTGCTTTCAGGCCAACGTGCGAATCGGCGTCGGTGAAGCACGCGAAGCCGGGCTCCGAGAACACCGCGTAATCCACCCTGGCCACCAGGGCGCGCATGGCGTCGCGTTCGCCGGTGTCGCCGTCGAGAACCGTGGGCACGCCGGCCTGGCGTGCGGCCGGCAGGGCGCGTAGCGAGCCGGCCGACCAGCGCACATCGGCCAGCATGGCCGCCGCGCCGTCGAGCCGGTCTAGCGGCAGCCAGTCGCCGCGATCCTTGAGCACATCGCCGCGCATGCTGACGATCAAGCGTTCGCCGGCGCTATCGACCAGGATGGCGGAATGGGACGATCGGCAGCCGGGTATGCGCAGCATGGCGGTGTGGTCAACGCCATGCCTGGTGAAGTCGGCAGCCATCGCATCGGCGATGCTGTCGTCGCCCGCCGGGCCCCAGAACTCGGCCTGCACACCCAGGTGGGCCAGCGCCACGGCGGCGTTGGCGGCCATGCCTCCGCCCATTTCCATGTAGGCCGACGCCGCGACCTTGGCCGGCGGGCTCATCACGCGGTCCAGCATGAAGACGCGATCGAAAGCCGTGTGGCCGACGCAGATGATACGCATGGTCGGATTATCGGCGAGGCGCGGTGCCGCGACAAGCGCTGCCACGAGCCCTGCGAATACAAGGTTCCCGCTATCCGATTCGGGTAAAGTCCGGCTTCCCTTGTTTGCCCTCCCGAGCGTTTATTCGTGCGTCCTTTCCGCTTGTTGAAAATCCTCACCGTCGCGTTCCGCTTCGGTCTGGACGAGTTCTTCATGGCGGCGGCGAAGGCAAGCTGGATCAAGTCCCTGTACCTGAGCCTGTTCTCGTGGCGCAAGTTCGACACGCCGCGCGGCGAGAGGCTGCGCCTGGCGCTGGAGAACCTGGGACCGATCTTCGTCAAGTTCGGACAACTTCTCTCCACCCGGCGCGACCTGATGCCCGAGGACATCGCCGACGAACTCGCGCGCCTGCAGGACCGGGTGCCGCCATTCGATTCCGCGCTGGCCGAGAAGCAGATCGAACTTGCGTTCGGCAAGAAGCCGGCGGACCTGTTTCGCTTGTTCGAGCGTGAGCCGGTGGCGTCCGCGTCGATCGCGCAGGTGCATTTCGCAGTCCTGCACGACGGGCGCGAGGTGGCCGTCAAGGTGTTGCGGCCGAACATGGTGCGGGTGATCGAGAGCGATCTCGACCTGATGCGCATCGCCGCCGGCTTGGTCGAGCGCTTGTGGGCGGACGGTAAACGTCTCAAACCGCGCGAAGTGGTGGCCGAGTTCGACGTGTATCTGCACGACGAACTCGATCTGGTGCGCGAAGCTGCCAATGCCAGCCAGCTACGCCGCAACTTCGCGCCCGAAACGCCGCGCGGCCAGCTGCTGATGGTGCCGGAAATGCATTGGGACTACATCTCCAACAGCGTCCTCACCATGGAGCGCATGAAAGGCATTCCTGTCAGCCAGATCGAACGCCTCAAGGCTGCCGGGGTGGATTTGCAAAAACTGTCGCGCGACGGCGTCGAGATCTTTTTCTCGCAAGTTTTTTCCGACGGGTTTTTCCATGCCGACATGCATCCGGGCAACATCTACGTGAGTGACGATCCGGCCACGTTGGGGCGCTACATCGCGCTGGATTTCGGCATCGTCGGCACCCTGTCCGAGTTCGACAAGGATTACCTGGCGCAGAACTTCCTGGCATTTTTCAATCGGGACTACCACCGCGTCGCGGTGTTGCATGTCGAATCCGGATGGGTGCCGCGCGACACCAACATCGAAGCGCTTGAAGGCGCGGTGCGCGCGTGTTGCGAGCCCCACTTCGATCGACCGTTGCGAGAAATATCGCTGGGCCAGGTGCTGCTGCGCCTGTTCCAGACCTCACGCCGCTTCAACGTCGAAATCCAGCCGCAGCTGGTCTTACTGCAGAAAACCCTTCTTAATATCGAAGGGCTCGGACGCCAGCTCGACCCGGAACTCGATCTCTGGAAGACCGCCAAACCCTATCTCGAAAAATGGATGGTCAAGCAGGTCGGCTGGGAGGGCCTTCTCGCCAACGCGAAGCGCGAAGCGCCGCACCTGGCGAAGATGTTGCCGCAATGGCCGCGGCTGGTCACGCAGGCGCTTGAGCGGGCGGCGCATGGCGCACCCGAGCAGGCGACAATCAAGTCGCTGATGGTCGCGGTGGAGCGCCAGGGCCGGCAGGTGCGCAACTTGTCGCTGGTCATCTTGCTGCTATTTGTTGGCGTGTTGGCCGCGCTGCTCTGGTTCTGGCGCCACTGAGTTCGGCACTGCGATTCGCGTGCGTGGCTGGCGGCCGCAGTGCAGAAGCGGTGCCCCGTGTCCGGCATGCGAGTCTGGAACAACCAGGCGTAACCCCTCTTGATGCTTTCAGGGCCGGTCGGGCGTTGCCGCAGGCACGAGACATGCTTGGCAACCTGCTTGTGCCAGACCCATTTGCCTTACTTATAATCCTGCATCCTTTTATCGGATCATGTCCTCGGGAACGTCGTCATGCTCATCGGATTCGTTACGCTTTACCTCCTTGTATCGATCGGAATCGGGCTGTACGCCGCTACCCGTGTGCATAGCGCCAAGGATTTCGCGGTGGCCGGGCGCAGCCTGCCGCTGCCGGTCGTCACCGCTACGGTATTCGCGACCTGGTTCGGTGCCGAGACGGTGCTTGGCGTGTCCGCCACCTTTGTCCGCGACGGCTTAGGCGGTGTGGTGGCCGACCCGTTCGGCGCTGCGCTCTGTCTGATCTTGGCCGGGCTGTTTTTCGCGCCCAAGCTCTACCGCATGGGGCTTCTGACCATCGGCGATTATTACCGCGTGCGCTATGACCGTCCGGTCGAGGTGATCACTTCGATTGCCATCGTCGTTTCCTATCTTGGTTGGGTGGCGGCCCAGATCAAGGCGCTCGGGTTGGTGTTCAACATCGTCACCAACGGCGCGATCGGCAACGAATGGGGCATGGTGCTGGGCGCCGCCATCGTGCTGACCTATACCACCTTCGGCGGCATGTTCGCGGTGGCGTTTCTCGACTTCGTGCAGATGATGGTGGTGATGTGCGGGTTGGTGTTCATCGCCTGGTTCATCAGCGGGTTGGTCGATGGCGGCGCCAGCGCAGTGGTTGCGCATGCCGGTGCCGCCGGCAAGCTGCAGTTCTTTCCGTCCGAGGGCGGCTATCGCGCCTGGATCCCGTTCATCGGCGCCTGGCTTACGATGATGCTCGGGTCGATTCCGCAACAAGACGTTTTTCAACGCATCACCTCGGCAAAGAACGAGAAGACCGCCGTGCGCGGCTCGGTGCTGGGCGGGTCGATCTATTTCGCGTTCGCGTTCGTGCCGATGTTTCTGGCCTACGCGGCCACGATCATCGATCCTGCAAAGTTTGGCGAGCTCGTCAAAAGCGATTCGCAACTGGTGCTGCCAACACTGATCCTCACCCACACACCGGTGTTCGCGCAGGTCATCTTCTTTGGCGCCCTGCTGTCGGCGATCATGAGTTGCTCGTCGGCAACCCTGTTGGCGCCCGCAGTCGCGTTTTCGGAAAACATCGTGCGCGGCTTTTATCCGCGCATGTCGGACAGACGCTTCCTGCTCGTCATGCGCATCTCATTGGTCGGGTTCGCGCTGATCGTGCTGTTTGTCGCCTTGAACAGCAAGCTGACCATTTTCCAGATGGTCGAGAGTGCCTACAAGATCACGCTGGTCACGGCCTTCGTGCCGCTTGCGTTCGGCCTGTATTGGGCCCGCGCCACCACCCAGGGCGCCTATTTCGCCATGGGCGCCGGACTGGGAACATGGCTGACGGCGGAAACATTCATCCAGAGCAACGTATGGCCGGCACAGATACTCGGCTTTCTGGCGGCGATTGCAGGCATGGTGGCAGGCTCATTACTGCCGCAGAAGGTTCGCCATGCTCCTCAGGTGCACCATCATCATGGTGTGCACCATTCGCCGCCGCGGGCCTGACGCCACCCGACCTGGAAGTCCGTCAAGCTGCAATGCGAAAAAACCCGCCTGCGGCGGGTTTTTTCGCATTGCAGGCGTCAAGGTTCAACGTAGGGTGTGATGACCGTCCATTTGCCGTCCTTGATTTGCGACAGGCGCGACTTGTTCGAACCCAGATGCTTGGTTGGCGTGAAGGTCATGCCATCTCCGCCGAACATGTCCGGCGGGGTGGTCAGCGAATCGAGCGCCTTGATGAAGGTGTCGGTGGTGAGGTTCTTGCCCGACTTGGCCAGCGCGACGATGACATTGTCCATGATCACGTATCCGTAGGCCGAGAACACGTCCGGGTCCTCGTTGAACTTGGTCTTGTATTTGGAGGCCCAGAAGCGCACGTTTTGCGCGGCGTCGTCGAGGTAGGGATGGGCAACGGTGTGGGCGGCGATGAAGCCGTTCATGGCCGGGCCACCGAGCCGGGCGATCAAGTGCGTATAGGCCGCCGATGTACCGATGAATTCCGCATTGAAGCCGGTCTTCTTGGCTTCGGCGATGGTGCCTACGGTCTCGCGGATGATGGTGCCCAGGATGACGGTGTCGCAGCCGGCCCCTTTCATCCGGGCGACCTGAGAGGAGAAGTCGGTTGCGCCACGTTTGAAGCTGGTCTTTTCGACCAGAGTCTTGCCCTGCTCCTTCAAGCCAGCCTCGGCGCCGGCCAGCACTTCCGCGCCGAAATCGTCGTCCTGGTACAGGGTGCACCATTTGCGGTCACCCTTGGCCTTGGTCAGGTACTTGATGCCGGAGCGGACCTGGTCGTAGTAGGTGGCGGCGAATGAATATTTGAGTTTGTGCAGCGGGTCGTACATCTGGCGCGCCGCAGTCAAAGGGAACAGGTGCGGGATGTTCTTCTCGAAAAAGATCGGCATGGTCGCCATCGCGATCGGCGTGCCGATATTGCCTGCGGTCACGAAGATCTTGTCGCGCTGCGCGAGTTTCTGTGCGGCCAGCACCGCTTTCTTGGGATCGTAGCCCGAATCTTCGGCGATCAGCTTGATCTTGCGACCATTGACACCGCCTTGCTCGTTGATTTCATCGGCGCGCAACTGCATGCCGTTGCGCGCCGATTTGCCGAAGGCCGCAATCGGGCCGGACAGGTCCTGGATGGTGCCGACTAAGATTTCGTCCTTGGTCACACCCTGGGTCTCGCCTTTGGCCTGGGCGAACACGCCGCCGCACATTGCGAGGGCGAGGGTCACAGCCGCCAGAGCGGTTTGCGTTACGGTTTTTACTGGCGATGTCATGGTTGTCTCCGTTCTGTGTGTGTGGAAATCTTTGCGCCGCCGTGGCCGCGAGACTTTCAAGCGGCCTTGGTCGCGTACATCGAATCGATCAATGTGCGGTACTTCTCGCCGACCAGCGTGCGCTTCAATTTCATGGTCGGCGTCAGTTCTTCATCTTCGGGCGTAAGCTTGTTTTCGATCAGGCGGAATTGCTTGATCTGTTCGACCCTGGCGAACTTCTTGTTGACTTTCTCGATCTCGTCGCCGATCAGCGCCACCACTTCCGGGCGGCGCGTCAGGCTCTTGTAGTCGGAGAAGGGAATGGAGTGTTCCTGGGCCCATTGTTCGACGTTTTCATGATCGATCATCACCAGGCACGACAGATAGGGCCGCTTGTCGCCGATGACCACCGCGTCGGTGAAGTAAGGGGAGAACTTCAACTGGTTTTCAAATTCGGAAGGCGTGATGTTCTTGCCGCCCGCAGTGATGATGATGTCTTTCATGCGGTCGGTGATATAGAAATACCCGTCGTCGTCGACGCGGCCCACATCGCCGGTATGTAACCAGCCGTCGACGATGGTTTCCGCCGTCTTGTCCGGCAGGTTCAGGTAGCCCATGAACACGCTGTCGCCCTTGACTAAGAACTCTCCCTCGGCCGAAAGCTTGACCTCGGCATGCCGGGTGGCGATGCCGATGGAGCCGGGTTTGATCCGTTCCACCGGGTTCGAGGTGACCGCGCCGCAGCTCTCGGTCATGCCCCAAACCTCGATCATGTTGAGGCCTAAGGCCATGTACCAGCGCACCAGATCGGGTGAGATCGGGGCCGCGCCGGTGAGCAGGAAGCGCGCCCTGTGTACGCCGATCATGCGGCGGATGTTGTCGAGCACCAGGAAGCGGGCGGTGCGGAACTTCACATCGAGCACTGCGGGGACGGGCTTGCCTTCCTCGATGACGCGTGCGCGTTCAATGCCGACGCCGATCGCCCAGGCATAGGCGGCCTGTTGCAGGCGCGTCGATTCACGTATGCGGATCAGCACGCTGGAGTAGAACTTTTCCCAGACCCGCGGCACGGCGGTAAAGGTGGTGGGCTGGATCTCGCGCACGTTCTCCGGCACGGTGTCCGGGTTCTCGACGAAATTGATCACGCTGCCGGTCAGGAGCGGGAAATACTCTCCTCCGATCCGTTCGGCGATATGGCACAGAGGCAAGAAGGCCATGCGCTCGTCGGCCTCGGATTGAGGGGCGAACTCGTTGTAGGCGTGACAGGTGAATACGATATTGCGATGCGAGATCATCGCGCCCTTGGGCCTGCCGGTGGTGCCCGAGGTGTAGACCAGAATGGCCAGGTCTTCCGGACGTCGCGCGTCGATGCGCTCCTGCAGCAAGCCCGGATGCGCGCTCACGTGGCTGCGGCCGAGGCTCAACAGCGACTCGAAACTCATCACCTGCGGATCTTCGAGTTCGCGCAAGCCTTCCATGTCGAACACGACGATCTTGCGCAGCAGCGGCAAGCGTGCCCGGACTTCGAGCACCTTGTCGAGTTGTTCTTCATCCTCGACGAACAAGTAGACAGTCGAGGAGTCGGCGCACAGGTACTCGACCTGGATCGCGGCATCGGTCGGGTAGATGCCGTTGACCACGCCACCCGCCGAGAGGGACCCCAGGTCCGCATACATCCATTCCCGATTGGTATTCGACAACACCGACACCACTTCACCGGGCTTGTGGCCCATGGCGACCAAGCCCATGGCGACTTCACCGACAATGGCTCCCAGCGCGTTCCACGAGAGCGGCTTCCAGATGCCGAAATCCTTCTGGCGCAAGGCCACGCGATCGCCGCGGCGTGCGACACCGTCCCAGAACATGCGCGGCACGGTATCACCCTGCGCCAGCCCGGTGCCCGCAGCTTGAGGCTGATCGAAACCGGCTTGATTTGACCAAGGGTCCAGCATGTTTGTCTCCGTGCCACCCGCTTCGAGGCGCGGGTGAATCTTGTCGCGTTCTTGTCCTGACGATTTTGGCCGGTTCCCGACGGGCATGCAAGGTTGTTCGGGTCCATTCACGGGTGGTTGCGGGAAAACCCCGAGGGGGACTCCCGCCAGTTGCGCGCTGTCAGGACTGGCGCGCGGAGACTTGCCCACTGGCGCGTCATGCGTGTGCCGTCTTCAAGCAACGCAACGGCCGCCACGGGTCTTCCGGCGCTGCCCGCTTGGTCATGGTCGCCGAATTTACCGTGCATCTCAATCCAATCTACCAAGCGTTGGATATTCTCATTCTGCCGGAATGGCCGCGCAAGCCGTGCGCAGGAGAACAAGCAGTTCGGCGCCGTACCGCTCCAGCTTCTTCGCACCGATGCCGCTGATCGCGGAAAGTGCGTCGAGATCCGCAGGCGTGCGTGCGGCGATTTCAACCAGCGTGCTATCGTGGAAAATTACATAGGCAGGCACGCCGTTCGCCTGTGCGATGCCGCGCCGCCAGGCGCGCAGGGCGTCGAGCACGCCGGCGGCACTGCCGGCGAC
>JAYVST010000184.1:0-4727 GCA_043775255.1 Burkholderiales bacterium | reverse complement strand
GCCGGCACCTCGATTACCGCCGAGATCGGCCTGATGAAGGCGGGTGAGCAGTTGTCGGCGATGGAAATGATGGCGGTATCGCCGGTGGCACGGGTGCTGGCGCCGCGCTTCTGGGCCGGCGTGTTTTCGATGCCGCTCTTGGCGGCGATGTTCTCGGCCGTCGGTATCTTCGGCGGCTATATTGTCGGGGTGGTCTTAATCGGAGTCGACGAAGGCGCCTTCTGGAGCCAGATGCAGAACGGGGTCGACTGGGTCGAGGACGTCGGCAACGGCGTGATCAAAAGCATTGTTTTCGGCATAGCCGTCACCTTCATCGCCGTTTTCGAGGGGTACGATGCGTTGCCAACCCCCGAGGGGGTGTCGCATGCCACTACCCGGACAGTAGTGACTTCGTCCCTGGCGGTGCTCGCGCTCGATTTCGTTTTGACCGCGCTGATGTTTTCCGGCACGTGAAAAGAGGCTGACATGAACCGAAAAATCACCGATCTCTGGGTGGGCCTGTTTGTCCTGGCGGGATTCGCCGCCATCCTGATCCTGGCGCTCAAAGCCGGAAATCTGGCATCTTTCAACTTTTCCGAAACATATCAAGTGCTTGCCAAATTTGATAACATCGGTGGCTTGAAGAGTAGGGCGCCGGTCAAAAGCGCGGGTGTGGTGGTCGGCCGGGTGGCGAAAGTCGGTTTCGACGACAAGGAATACCAGGCGGTGGTGACCCTGGCGATCGACAGCGGGTTTTCGTTTCCCAAGGACACCTCGGCGAAGATACTGACGTCTGGATTGCTGGGCGAGCAGTACATCGGCCTGTCCCCGGGCGGGGACGATGTGAAGCTGAAGGCGGGCGACAAGATCAAGTCGACCTCCTCGGCAATGGTGCTGGAAGAATTGATCGGCAAGCTTGTCTTCGACAAGGCTGCCGAAGGCAAGAGCGACAACAAGGACGCAAAATGAGATTTTTCGCGCGATGCAGGCTCGTGGCCCTGATGCTGCTGGTGGCGGCACTCGCAGGCGGCTGCGCAACGTCCGATACGCCGGGCGACCCGTTCGAAGGCTTCAACCGCGCGATGTTCGGCTTCAACGAGGGCATCGACAACGCCGTATTGCGCCCTGTTGCCACTGGGTACAAGGCCGTGGTGCCCGAACCGGCGCGCGACTGTGTCGGCAACGTCTTTTCGAACATCAACGACATTTTCGTCAGCGTCAACAGCCTCCTGCAGGGCAATGTCGGCGACGCGGTGTCCGACGTTTGCCGGGTGGTCATCAATTCGACCGTCGGTCTGCTCGGCTGCATCGACGTGGCCAGCAAGATCGGGCTCGAAAAGCACAATCGCGATTTCGGCCAGACCTTCGGCAAGTGGGGCTTCGCCTCCGGACCCTACCTCGTTCTGCCGATCATCGGGCCCTCGAGCATCCGTGATGGCGTCGCCACGCTGATCTACACCAACCTCGATCCGGTCTGGGCCAATCACATTCCGACACGCAACGTGGCTTACACATTGCGGGCGGTCAATCGCCGCGCCGAATTGCTCGAGGCCACCAATGTGCTCGAAGAAGCCGCGCTCGACAAGTATTCCTTCGTCCGCGATGCCTACGTTCAACGCAGGCGCGGCATGGTCGAAGACGATGCCAACGGGGCTCCTTCGTCTAAGGGGGCGGCCTTGAAAGCTCCGCTGTTCGCGGCGCGGCGTGTTGTGGCGCAAACAAGCGAGGCGCCGGCGGACCTCTGGATCGGTGAGGCGAACCAGCGTGGCGAGCATGGCTACGCTGTGCCCGCGACTGCGCGAGCCGACGGGCCAGGCGTACCCGGCACTGCGGTGGCGCGGGTTGTGGCCGGGATGACGTTCTAAGGCGCCCCGTTCATTGTTCGACATGATGCGTATTCTGACTTTCCTCGCAGTAGCAGCGGCCTTCGGTCTGTTCTCGCCCGCAGGGTTGGCGCAGGACGCACCCGACACGATGATCCGCCGGGCGGTCGACGAAGTGACCGCCGCGATCACCGCAGATCGCGACATCCAAAACGGAAACCGTCAGAAAATCAATCATCTGGTCGATACCAAGATCGTGCCCTATGTGAATTTCCAGCGCATGACGCAATCGGCCGTCGGGCGCCACTGGTCCAAGGCGACGCCCGAGCAGCAAGCTGCGCTGGCGCGGGAATTCAAGGGTCTGTTGACCAACACCTATTCCGGCGCGTTCTCGACCTTTCGGCCCGATACGGTGATTGAATACAAGCCGCTGCGCATGCAGCCAGGCGATCCGGAGGCGGTGGTACGGTCCTTAGTCAAGCCCGGCAAGGGCGAGCCGATCCAGCTTGATTACCATGTCGAGAAATTCGATGGTGCCTGGAAGGTGGTCGACTTGAACGTGTTCGGCGCCCGGCTGGTCGAGACCTACAAGAACCAGTTCAATTCCGAAATTGCCAGCAACGGCATTGATGGCCTGATCAAGGCGTTGTCGGCAAAGAACAAGGCGATCGAGGCGAAGAGCAAGTCTTGATCGTCTCGCGGTTGCCGCCCCTGAATCTGCCGGTGTGCTCTTCCGGCCGCGCGCCCGCATCTACGGCGTGCCCATAAATCCCATGCCGTACCGGTTGCCAGCCAAAGTCACCATGGTCGAAGCCCCTGCGGTTATCGACGCTGGGCTTGCCGCGTTGCGCGCGGGCGAGCGGGAGTTCGACCTGGGCGACGTGGTGGAATGTGACTCCAGCGTGCTGGCCTGCGTCAACGAGTGGCGGCGTCACGCGGCCCTGCTGGGCGGGGGCGCGGTGCATGTCTCGAATGCGCCCGAGCCGATCCGCAAGATCGCCCGCCTCTATGGTGTGGAGTCCCTTGCGCTTGGTTAGTCGCGCGGTCGGCCTTAGTCATGGTCCGCAGTGCCCGACGCATGGCCGCGCGCTTGGACAACTTATTGCGGCATGTCTGCCATGATTCCGGCCATCGACATTCGTCAGGTGCGCAAACGCTACAGCGACGTGATCGCATTGGACGGCGTCGACCTGGCAATCCAACCGGGAGAGTTCTTCGGCCTGCTCGGCCCCAATGGCGCCGGCAAGACCACGCTGATATCGCTCATAGCCGGCCTTGCTCGCGCCGACAGCGGTCGTCTTGCCGTCATGGGGCATGACGTGGTGGCCGACTTCCGGCGCGCGCGCGCCAACCTTGGCGTAGTGCCGCAGGAGCTGGTATTCGATCCGTTCTTCACCGTGCGCGAGACGTTGAGCTTTCAATCCGGGTATTTCGGCTTGCGCGCAAACGACGCCTGGATCGACGAGATTCTTGCCAATCTTGGTCTCGACGACCGTGCCGACGCCAACATGCGCAGCCTGTCCGGCGGCATGAAGCGGCGCGTCCTGGTGGCGCAGGCGCTGGTGCATCGGCCGCCGGTGATCGTGTTGGACGAACCGACCGCCGGCGTCGATGTCGAATTGCGCCAGACCTTGTGGCAATTCGTGACGCGCCTGAACCGCGCCGGCCACACCATCGTGCTGACCACGCATTATCTTGAAGAGGCGGAGGCGCTGTGCGGGCGAATCGCGATGCTCAAGTCGGGCCGGGTTGTCGCACTTGCCCCCACCGCCGATCTGTTGCAACGCCACGCCAGCGCCTATCTGCGCCTGAAGGTGGGCGGCGCGTTGCCGGAGGGGCTCATGGCGCTGCTTCCGCAGGAGGCCGCCGGCACCTATCGATTCCGACTTACCGGCTTCGACCAGGTTGAATCCATTCTGGCGCCGCTGCGCTCGGCCGGGCTGCACATCGAGGATCTGGCGATCGAGTCGCCCGATCTCGAAGACGTGTTCGTCCAGATCATGGCGGGAGCGCAGGCATGAACGCCGCACCCCTGGGCAGCGGATTCCCGACCCTGCTGGCCAAGGAGTTGCTGCGTTTCTGGAAGGTCAGCGCGCAAACGGTGATGGCGCCGGTACTGACCGCGCTCTTGTACCTGCTGATTTTTTCCCATGTCCTCGAAGGACGCGTGGAGGTCTACGCGAACGTAGGCTATGCGGCGTTTCTCGCACCTGGCCTCGTCATGATGTCGATGTTGCAAAATTCATTCGCCAACAGCTCGTCATCCCTGATCCAGTCGAAGGTCACCGGCAACCTTGTATTCGTGTTGCTGCCGCCGATTTCCAATGTGGAATTCTTCGCCGCCTATGTCATCGCCGCCATCGTGCGCGGCTTGTGCGTCGGCGCCGGCGTGCTGGCGGTGACGCTGGCATTCGCCGTGCCGCCGCTCCATGCACCGGCCTGGATCATCGTATTCGCGCTGCTGGGATGCGCATTCATGGCCGCCGTCGGTTTGCTGGCCGGCATCGTCGCGGACAAGTTCGACCATATCGCGGCATTTCAGAATTTCTTCATCCTGCCCGCGACTTTTCTCTCGGGCGTGTTCTACTCGATTCATTCGCTGCCACCGTTTTGGCAGAAAGTTTCGCATTTCAACCCGTTTTTCTTCATGATTGACGGTTTTCGGCACGGGTTTTTCGGGCAAAGTGATGTGTCGCCCTGGTTATCGTTCGCGGTGGTCGGGGCGTGTTTCGCCCTGACTGCGGGCGTGCTGATGGCGATGCTGCAACGTGGCTACAAACTGAGACATTGAGGACACGACATGGTGACACCTGAATACGTGCGCGACCTGATCGCGCAAGGCCTTGCATGCGAGCATCTCGAGGTGCAGGGGGACGGCGCGCATTTCGAGGCCGTGATCGTCAGCAACGCCTTTGCCGGCAAATC
>JAYVST010000183.1:0-4283 GCA_043775255.1 Burkholderiales bacterium | reverse complement strand
CGCCGGCGCACCGATCCTGCTGATCATGGGGCTGGGCATGCAACTGACCGCCTGGCCGCCCGAACTGATCGATGCGTTAGCTGGTGAGGGCTACGCTCCGATCGTGTTCGACAATCGGGACGTCGGGCTGTCAACCCGCTTCGATGCCGCAGGGGTGCCCAACCTGCTGAAGGTATCGCTGGCGCACGCCCTGCGTTTGCCGATTCGCGCGCCGTATTTGCTGGCCGACATGGCGCGCGACACGCTTGGCCTGCTCGACGCGCTCGGGCTGCAAAGAGTGCATGTTCTGGGGATCTCGATGGGCGGGATGATCGCGCAACTCATGGCGGCCGAAGCACCGCAGCGCATCTCGTCCCTGACCCTGATCATGTCCACCAGCGGTGCACGCAGCCTTCCCGGCCCGACGCTGCGCGCTCGCCGCGCCCTGCTGTCACGCCCGCGCGGTCGCGATATCGCCGCGCTTGTCGAACACGGTGTCGGGGTCTGGCAAACCATCGGCAGTCCGGGGTATCCGGCCGATCCCGCCATGCTTCAAGCACGCGTGGAGCGTTCGATCCGCCGTGCCTACCATCCACAGGGACTGGCGCGCCAGCTGGTCGCGGTTGCGGCGTCCGGCGACCGCTCGGCGCTGCTGGGGCGCATTCGCGCACCGACGCAGGTCATCCACGGTCGCGCTGACCCGCTGGTACCGCTTGCATGCGGGATCGACCTTGCCCGCAAGATTCCGAGAGCGCAACTCGAAACCATCGACGGTATGGGCCACGACATGCCCGCAGCGCTGGCGCCCAGGCTGGCGGCGTTGGTGGCCGCCCTGGCTCTGCGCAGCTGATCCGGCCGCCTGGCAACGTCGGCGCCCGCAGCACAGGCGCACGCTATTCGAGCTTGATGTTCTGTTTTCTGACGATTTCCTTGCGCTGCGCCAACTCGCGCTGAATCAATTGGGCGAACTGCTCGGGGGTGCCGCCGTCGACAAACGAGCCGCCGTCGGACAGGCGCTTGCGGATTTCCGGGTCGTTCAATGTCCTTACCGCAGCGGCATGCACCTTCTGAACCGCGTCACGCGGCAAACCGGCCGGGCCCACCAAGCCGTACCAGGCCATGTTGTTGATGTCTTTCAATCCGGATTCGGCGAAGGTCGGCACATCGGGCAGGGATTCGACGCGCTTGTCGGACATCACCGCCAGTGCCTTGAGCTTGCCCGACCTGATGTGCGGCAAGGAGGACGGCAGGTTGTCGAACTGCGCATCGACCTGGCCGGCGATGGTGTCGTTCAACGCGGGGCCGGAACCGCGATACGGAATATGAACAATGAACGTGCCGGTCATAACCTTGAATGCTTCGCCGTCCAGGTGCGAGATACCGCCCGACCCCGAGGACGCGTAGGAGAACCGGCCCGGGTTCTTCTTGAACAGGTCGATCGCTTCCTTCAGGTTCTTGACCGGGATCTTGACGGGGTTGACCGTCATCACATTGGGCACGTTGACAAGGTTGAGGATCGGCACCAAATCCTTGACCGAGTCATAAGGCATCTTCGGGTTGGTAGCCGGATTGGTCGCCATGGTCGACACCGTTGCCACACCAAGAACGTAACCATCGGCCGGCGCCTTGGCCACCGCATCGGCGCCAATAGTGCCGCCGCCACCGGCGCGATTCTCGATGATCACGGGTTGACCCAATTCGCGCCCGAGACGATCGCCGACCGAGCGCGCGACGATGTCGGTGGTGCCGCCGGGGGCAAACGGCACGATCAGGCGGATCGGCTTGGACGGATATCCTTGCGCAAGCACGGCAGCGGAAAGGGAAAAAAGCGCCGCACACGCGGCCAGACGTGTTACTCCTGAGGCAATCATCCAATACTCCATGAGGCGGAAGGCGAAAAGCGGGCCCGCATTCCTCGGGTCCCGACACGGCCGATCAGTTTAGCGCCATCGGTCTTTGCTTCCGCGAGGGGAAAACCCTCGGAAGAAGACGCAGTTCCGCGCCCGGTCTTGTTGCGGGCGGCGACGGCCGGACGCGCCAGCGCCAGGGCCGGGCGGGTCTGGAACAGGCGGATGGCGCTATCGCTTCCTGTCCATGGATTTGCCGATTTCGCTGCCGATCACCGCGCCTGCGCCGGCGTCAACCACGGCGCCGTTGGTCGTTCCGGTCAGAACGGCGCCGGCCGCGCCACCAAGCACCGCGCCGGTGGCAGTGCCGATTTGCTGTTTGGTCGGCGCGTGGGTGCAGCCGCCAAGCAGGACAGTTCCATGCCCGCCATGTGCACTACATGGACCTTCGCTGTGCTGCACCTGGTACCCGCAAAGCATCGTTAGAACAACGGCAGCGACTCGCCGGTGGCCGGCATAGCGGCGCCCTGGCCTTCGCGCTCGAGGGTGCCGACCCGCACGCCGATCAGTCGGATCGGCCGGGCGAGCTTGCGCTCGGGCGCGACCCGCGCAAGCGCGTCGAATGCCGCCTTGCGGATTGTCCGTTCGTCGTTGGCCGCGGCCGGCAAGGTGTTGTCGCGCGTGACGATCTGGAAATTGTTGTAGCGCAGTTTCGCGCCGATGGTGCGGCCGGCGTAGCCGCGCTTCTGCAGGTCTTCGGCAACCTGCTTGCACAATTCGACGAGCACGCCGGCAATGGTGTTCCAGTCGCGGGTGTCTTCGGCGAAAGTGGTCTCGCGGCTGCGCGACTTCGGCTCCTGATGCGTCACCACCGCGCGTTGGTCGCGGCCCCAGGCGCACTCGTGCAGCCAAGCGCCGTAGTTGCGACCGAAGCGACGGATCAGGAACTCCGGGGTTTCGCGAGCCAGATTGCCGATGGTCTGAATGTTGAGACCCGCGAGCTTTTCGTTCGCCTTCGGGCCGACGCCGTTGATGCGCTTGGCCGGCAGCGGCAAGATCACGGATTCGAGATCGTCGATCGCAAGCACGGTCAGTCCATCGGGCTTGTCGAGCTCCGAGGCGATCTTCGCAAGCAGTTTGTTGGGGGTGATGCCGATCGAGCAGGTGAGCCCGGTCGCCGCGAACACCTTCGCCTTGATAGCCATGCCCAGCGCGTGGCTGTCGCCGGGCACCGCGGTCAGGTCGACGTACACCTCGTCGATGCCGCGATCTTCGATTTCGGGCGCGAGTTCGGCGATCGCCGCCTTGAACAGGCGCGAATAGCGCCGGTAGGCGTCGAAGTCCAGCGGCAGCGAGATCGCGTGCGGGCACAGGCCGCGCGCCTTCATCATCGGCATGCCGGAGTGAATGCCGAAGGCGCGGGCCTCGTAGGTCGCGGTGGTGACGACGCCGCGGCCCACGTATGAGGCAAGCGATTGCGGCCCGCCTCCCTCGGCGGCGCGCCGACCGCCGATGACGATCGGCAGCCCCTTCAGGTCCGGCCGGCGCAGCAGTTCCACCGACGCGTAGAACGCGTCCATGTCAAGGTGCGCGACGCGGCGGGTGCCATGGATGGCCATGATTCGGATACTGTAGCGGCAAACCGCGCCGCGCACGGCCCGGGTTGGAACCCAAAAACTGATCGAGGTACGTCATGCCATTGCAACTGTTGGCCCTTGCCGGTGACGGCATCGGCCCCGAAATCACCGCCGCCACGCTGCAGTTGCTCGCTGCCGCGCAGCGCAAGTTCAAGCTCGACATTGAGGTCACGAGCGATGACGTCGGCCTCACCAGCCACCGCAAGCTCGGCTGCACAATTCCGGACGGCCTCATCGTGCAGGCGCGGGCTGCCGACGGCGTGATCCTCGGTCCGTGCGACACCTACGCCTACCCGCCGCTGGACCAGGGCGGCGTCAACCCCTCGATGACCCTGCGCAAGACCCTGGACCTGTACGCCAATATCCGCCCGTCGCGCGCGATGCCCGGGGTCGAGTGCCTGGCGCCGAACATGGATTTGGTGATCGTGCGCGAGAACACCGAGGGCTTCTACGCCGACCGCAACATGTTCGCCGGCAGCGGCGAGTTCATGCCCACGCCGGACGTCGCCATCGCCATGCGCAAGATCACCCGCGAAGGCTCGCGCAGGGTCGCCCGCGCGGCCTGCGAACTCGCGCGCACGCGGGGCAAGCGCCTGCTGATCGTCAGCAAGGCCAACGTGCTCAAGCTCTCCGACGGCCTGTTCCGAAGCGAAGCCGAAGATGTCGCCCGTGGCTACCCCGACCTCGCGGTTGCGCACGAACTCGTTGACGCCATGGCCTCGTTGCTGGTGCGCACCCCCGGCGCGTTCGACGTGATCGTCACCACCAACATGTTCGGCGACATTCTGTCCAATCAGGCGTCCGAACTCGCCGGCGGGCT
>JAYVST010000182.1:0-3884 GCA_043775255.1 Burkholderiales bacterium | reverse complement strand
GGTATGTCCTGCTGGGGTTGGCCGAAGGCTGCACGCTGGTTACCGGCGGCACGCGTCCGGCCGGGTTGGGTCGCGGCGCCTATTTCGCGCCGACCATTCTTGCGCAGGCGAATAACCGCATGCGGGTGGCGCAGGAAGAGATTTTCGGCCCGGTGGTGGTGGTGATTCCGTTCGACACCGAGGCCGACGCCGCGGCCATGGCCAACGACAGCGCGTATGGCTTGAATGCCTCGGTGTGGACGCGCGATGTGGGGCGTGCCCTGCGCGTGGCCAAGGCGTTGAAAAGCGGCATGGTCAGCATCAATTCGCACGGCAGCGCGAGCCGCTACGGGTTCCTGGCGCCCTTTGGCGGCGCGAAAAAATCCGGCATCGGCCGCGAACTCGGCATGCATGCGCTTGCGCTCTACACCGAAGTGAAAAACATCTTCGTCGACCTGGAGGACTAACATCGTGGCGACCCTGGCAATCACCGGCGGCACATTGATCGACGGCAGTGGACGCGATCCGGTGGCCAACGCCACCGTGCTGATCGAAGGCGAGCGCATCGCCGCGGCGGGCCCGGCAGCGTCGATCGCCATCCCGAAAGATGCGCGCATCATCGACGCCGCCGGCCATACCGTGCTGCCCGGCATCATCGATTGCCACGTGCACGGCACCTATCGCGCGCGCGACATGCGCCAGCATCTGCTCAACGCGCCGACCTACAACGTGCTGCGCTCGACCGCGGTGCTGCGAGAGACCATCGCCTGCGGCGTCACCACCGCGCGCGACATGGGCGGCGCCGACGCCGGCTTTCGCGAAGCCATCGCAGAGGGTTACATAGACGGCCCGCGCCTGTTGATCTCTATCGCGATGGTGTCGCAAACCGGCGGCCACGGCGACGCCTGGGTGCCGGCCGGGCTGCGCGTGCAGAAGCGCGCCTGGCTGCCCAGTCCGGTCGCCGACGGGGTCGATGAAGTGCGCCGCCTGGTGCGCCACCTGCTGATGGCGGGCGCCGACTTCATCAAGATCTGCGCTACCGGCGGCATCACTTCGGTGACCGACTCGTGGGACGAATCGCAATTCACCATCGAGGAGATCAAGGTCGCGGTGGCCGAAGCGGCGATGCGCCGCAAGACCGTGGCCGTGCATGCCGAGGGCCTCGACGGCATCCGCACCGCGCTGGGGGCCGGCATTCATTCGCTCGAGCATGGCTGGTTCATCGATGAACAATGCGTCGACACCATGCTCAAAGCCGGCACCTGGTGGGTGCCGACGCTCGCGCTGGTGCCGCTTTCACTCGAACATCGCAAGGCCAATACCGCCTGGGACAAGCAGCAACTGGCCAATGAAGCGGTCAAGGAACTGGAGATCTTCGAACGGATGGAAAAGCAGGTGCCGCTGTGGAAGGACGCCGTGAAACGCGGCGTCAAGGTCGCCTTCGGCACCGACCAGTCGCACCGCCTGCTGGTGGGCGAGAACATGGTCGAGTTCCGCTTCATGGTCGATTGGCTGGGCATGTCGCCGATGCAGGCGCTGGTGGCGGCCACCAGCCGTGCGGCCGAGTGCATTGGTCTTGCAAGCGTCGGCATGCTCGAGGCCGGCCGCTATGCCGACGTGCTCGTGGTCGACGGCGACCCGCTGGGCAACATCCGCATTCTGGAAGAGCGCGCGCGCCTGAAAATGGTGATGCAGGGCGGTCGGGCTTTCACCAACACCTTGTAGAGGAAGACCATGTTTTCACAAGAACTTCTGGCCAAGGCCGCCGCAGCGCTCAATGCCGCACAGGCAGCCAACGTGCGCATCGCCACCGCCGAGACCTGCACTGCAGGGTTGGTGTCGGGCTGCATCACTTCGGTATCGGGCGCGTCGAAAACCTTCGAGCGCGGCTTCGTGCTGTACCACGACTCCGCCAAGGCCACCGGCCTGGGCGTGGCCGAAGAGGTCGCGCGCGCGCACGGCGCGGTGAGCGCCGAGGTGACATTGGGACTGGCAGAGGGCGCGCTTGCGAATTCCAGCGCCGGTGTGGCCGTGGCGGTCACCGGCTATGCCGGCCCAGGCGGCGGCAACGAAAAGAACCCGGTGGGCACCTGTTACGTCGCCGCCGCGCGCACCGGCATGCCGACCCTGGTGGAGCGCCACGTGTTTGCCGGCGATCGCGACGGTGTGCGCCTGGCCGCCGTCGGCGCGGCGCTTGACATGATCGTCAAGCGCCTGGCGTAATCGGACTCGACGCAGTGGCCCAGACGGGGACGCGCGGCCCGATCCCGGTCACCGTGTTGAGCGGCGCCCTCGGTGCCGGCAAGACCACCTTGCTCAATGCGGCGCTGGGAGGCGGACAGACCAACGCGGCGCTCGGAGGCGTCCTGACCAACGTGGCGGTCGTGGTCAACGAATTCGGCGCCATCGGCATCGACAACGAGTTGATCCGCGCCGCCAGCGAAGAAGTGGTGCTGCTGCCGGGCGGTTGCGTGTGTTGCCAGGTGCGGGCGGACCTGGCGGTGGCCCTGTTGCAACTGGAGCGCGGCGCGGCGCTGGGCGAGCATCCGGGCTTCGAGCGTGTGATCGTCGAAACCAGCGGCCTGGCCGAACCGGGACCCATCCTGCAACTGTTTGCCGAGTCGCCGGCGCTGGCAGGGCGCTTCCGCCTCGATGCGCTGGTAGTGGTGGTCGATGCTTTGCTGGGTGAAGCCGCGCTGACCGAGGAAGGGACGGCCTGGCGCCAGGCGCTCCTGGCGGACCGGCTGATCGTGAGCAAGCAAGAGCTTGCCGCTGCAGGGACGGCGGAGCGCCTGCAAGAGCGCTTGGAGCACATCAATCCGCATGCCGAACTGCTGTTCGCGCCGCGCGGCGTAGCCCAGGCGCAGTGGTTCGGGCATGCCGCGACGGCGGCCGGGAAAGTGATTCCCGCCGCGGCGCTCCGCGCCGCTCATGACGAATCGATCGAAAGTTTTGTGCTGCAGTGGGACGGCCCGCAGCCGCTGTCGGCCATCGGCACGTGGTTGCAGGCATTGGCCGACACGCAGGGCGCGCGCCTGTTGCGCATCAAGGGCATCGTGGCTGCCGAAAGTGTCGTTGGCGCCGTCGCGATCCACGCCGTCGGTCATCTGGTCGCGCCGCCGGATTTCCTGGCACGCCCGGTCGATCGGTCGCGGGTGGTTTTCATCACGCGCGGGCTGGAGCCTGCGGATGTGGCGCCGCCCTGGCCGTTTGAAGTTGTGCGCTCGGCGGCGGCTAAGTCCAGTGCGATCTGGGCGCGCGCCAGATAGAGGCAGTGACGTCCGCTTTTTGCGCAGGCTACCTAAGCGTGACGCCACTGTGCATTCCGAACGTCAGCGCCGACAAGTGCGGCGCGCAGTCATGGCCCGGAGCGCCGCAAACCGAGCAGGTCGGCCACGCAGGTCCTCAAGCGTAGGTAGCCGGCCGCATTGAGGTGGTTGTCGCGTGGGTGATACAAGTCGGGTCTGAACCCACACCGGTCCAGGGCAGGCGAATAGTCGACTCCCAACTCTTCGATCTCACGTCGCAACTCCATCTGGTAGCGACCATGCGCCGCTTCCGATCGATCGGGTACATGGATGAACCGCATCGTCTGCTGCGGAAATGCGCGTTTCATTTCGCCAAGCGCCGCCAAGTTCGCGTCGACCCGCCTTGAACGCTTGGTACTCGTTGCAGGTCGATCCATGAAGTGGCTGACAAAGACGAACAATTTCGAGTGCTTGAGTGCGCGACGCGACCATCTCTCGTCTACGTTTGTCGGCGGCGCCGGCCGCGGTTCTACGGCCCGTGCGATCAATGTCTGTGTGGGCGTGGCATAGTCCATCAGCTGGATTGCCGGCACACGCGCCAGGCACGCGTCGCGTGCCTCGGCTTCGATGCACACCCGAACCTGCTGTCCCTGCAAA
>JAYVST010000181.1:0-5582 GCA_043775255.1 Burkholderiales bacterium | reverse complement strand
CCGGCCAGGCCGGCCAGTCCATTGCCGTTGAGCGCGACGCGCATCTTCGACCCGCGCGCATTCTCCATCTCGACGACGCACTCGCCCAAACCCGCGACCGCCGGCGCCGCCGCGCTGAACAATTCTACGAATCGGGGTGCCAACGCAGTACTGCGGCGAACCACGTGAGCGTGCTCAGCCACGCCGGCGGACCCCTCCAGGCGCTTCTTCAGAGCGTCATGGTCAACCCGCAACTGCTGCGCAACCCGGTCCACACCATGGCCTTTGGCCAAGCCAACCGCCGCCGCCCACAACGCCGGCGGTATGTGCTCGCCGCGCCTGCGATTCTCACGCCAGCGCTTGAAACGCAGTTCGACCTGTTGCAGACTCCGACCATGCACACTCGCTTGCTCGCACTTCCTCGTCCGTTCCATCGCCTGTCCTCTTCATCGGATTAAACTCGACGCAGAGGTTATCCAGACTATCGATCAAATTCATGCAGGCTTGCCGGAGGGACACGTTGCTCAGAGGGGACATAGCGGATTCTTTTCGTGCCTATAACGTGGTGGGCAGGGCTTTCGAAACATAACTAAAAGTGGGGAACCTAACGAAATTAGAAAACCCGTCGGCTCCGACGACCATTCTGGTGAAGACTTGTGCAATCGCCTGATTCATAATACTATATATATTAACAGTATTTTTATGCGTCCTAATACCTCATGGAAAGCGTCGCGCCGCTTGGCCTACCTGCTCCCGCTGCAAAGCCACGCCGCCTGCTCCATCAGGTGCGCGACCGCATTCGGGTCAAGCACTATTCCATCCGCACCGAGCAAACCTATGTCGATTGGATTAAACGCTACATCGTTTATTTTGACAAGCGGCACCCTTTGGAGTTGTCTGCCACTCATGTCGAGCGGTTTCTGAGCCACCTTGCCAGCGAGCGCGACGTGGCTGCTTCCACGCAAAACCAGGCCAAGAGTGCGCTGCTGTTTCTTTACAAGGAGGTGCTGGGACAGGAGTTGCCGTGGCTTGATGGCATCACGCAGGCGCGTGTGCCAAAGCGTTTGCCGGTGGTGCTCACGCAGGCCGAGGTGGCGCGGGTGCTGGCGCGTCTGCCTCCGGGTGGGCACCAACTGGTTTGCGGCCTGCTTTACGGCGGCGGCTTGCGCGTGCTGGAGGCCTTGCGTTTGCGCGTGAAAGATGTCGAGTTCACCCGCAACGAGATCATCGTGCGCGAGGGCAAGGGGTTTGGGGGCCAGGTGACTATGCTGCCGCGTTCGGTGGCGGACGGGCTGCGTACCCATCTCGATGCGGTGCGGGCCGCGCGGTCCGCTGCCTCCGGGTCGACGACGCTCTGCAGTTTCGTGACGCCCTCTTGACTCGGCGGCCCTCTCGTGACCCGGGATCCCGGCCCCTTAGTCCGGCTACTTGTCGGCCAGCCCCAGTTCGCGCACCAACCCTGCGTAGGCCGCGTGGAAGTCGTCGATGTGCTTCTTGACGCCTGCACCGCTGTTCTCCGCAGCAACCGGCATGCTGTGTCCGAATCCGATCAGCTTGTCGCGAACTTCCTTGTGTTCCAACGCGGCTGCGAAGTGGCGGTTCAGTTCCGTCTGCACGGCAGCCGGCGTGCCTCTAGGCGCCAGGATGAAGTTCGTTATCTCGATCGAAAAGGCGCCGAATCCCGCTTCGCGGAACGTCGGCGTGTCAGGCAGGCGCGCCGAGCGCTTCTCGGAGGTGATCGCCAACGCCCGCAGCCGCCCTTCCTGGATGTGCGGCAGCAGCAGCGTCTGGGTGTCGAATGCAACTTGTACTTCGTTGGCGCGCAGCGCCTGCGTCATCGGGCCGTTGCCTTTGTAGGGAACGTGCACCATCTGTAGCCTGGCCAGACGGTTGAACTGCTCGCCAACCAGATGCTGCGGGCCGCCGACGCCGGACGAGCCCCAATTCACCTTGCCGGGGCTGGCGCGCACGGCCGCCAGGTACTGCGCGAGGTTGCCGAATCGCGCCGCGTTCTCGCTGTTGGTCGCCAGCACGAACGGGTAGGAGTACAACGCGGCGATGGCGGTGAAATCGTTGCTCGGGTGCCAAGGCTGACTGGAGACGATGGGCAGCACCGCGTGGGTGCTGGTGGCGATCATCAAGGTATGGCCGTCGGGTGGAGCGCGCATCAACTCCGCCACCGCGATGGCGCCGCCGGCGCCGGGCTTGGCGTCGACCACGATCGGCTGGCCCAGCGTTTCGCCCAGACGCTGTCCGACGATGCGCGCGACGATGTCGGTGCCGCCGCCGGCCGCGAACGGGATCAGGAGGCGAATCGGGCGCTCCGGGAACTTCTGCTGTGCGCATGCCGGTGCGGGCATCAGCACGGCGGTCAGCAGTACGAGGTGCGGCAGTCGCAGCTTATGCATGTTCGGGTTCCTTCCTTCCGCGGGCATGAATGAGGCCGGGCGGATCATCGATCGATTTTGAGGTGGACGTGTGTGCGCGGGACGAAGTCGTCCCCCGCCACGATGTGCCGACCATCGGTTACGGACCGACGCAAAGGTTCGGCACCGTCAGGCGTGTGAACAGGTGCGGTGAAGCGACTGCCGATGACGGGTAGTGCTCCAGCGCTTGCTTGAATTCCGGGTGATTGAAGGCGGCGCGGAAATGCGCGACGGATTCCCATATGGCGTAGTTCATGAATACGGTGCTGCCGGATACTCCCTGATGCAGTTGCGTCGAGATATACCCCGGCTGCTGCTTCATCCAGTTGGCATCGTCTTCCCAGGCCTTGAGCAAAGCCGGAATATCCGCCTGCGCAACGGTGAACATGTTGACCAGAACGACAGGCGATACCTCCGCTGCCAGTTGCCGGAAGATCGGAACGTTTTCATCCAAGGGTTTGAGTTGCAGCATGAGGTGGCTCCTTTGGGGGTGGGGGCGGTGGATGCTTGTGTGCCGCAACGGAAAAACCAGGGCGTGCGGACCGGAACGGTGCGGGACGAATCCACTGCCATGTTGCCACGACGATCAGTCCGAAGGCTGTGTATGCAGCCGCGAACATCCACATCGGGGCGCGGTAGTAGAGGAGCGCGCCGAGCCAGTGGGCGATGAAGCTGCCGGCGTACACGCGGTCACCGGCGGCCGCACGCAGCGCCATTTCCAGATGCGTTAGCGGGCATACGATGCCGAACCATGCCTGCGCCGCCACCACGCCGATGGCGAGCAGGTGACACAGGCGAAACCAGGGGTTGCGCACCCAGGGCCAGCCGCGCAGTCCGCCGACGGTGATCAATGCGAGGCCGCCGATGATGAACAGCACCACCAATACGTGCGAGAACAGCACCAGGTCCGCCAGAATGAGCCACAGGGTGCGCTGGTCCATGGGGAGGGCGCCGACCTTGGAGGCGGGTCAGGCGGCGTCCATTGCCGCTTGCGCCGCGGCATGGGCGTGCAAGGCCGTGGTGTCGAAAAGCGGCACGCTCGCGTCCCCGGCGCCCACCAGCAACGAGAATTCGGTGCAGCCCAGAATGATGCCCTGGGCGCCGCGTTCGACGAGTTGCTGCATCACGGCGCGAAATTCCACGCGCGATTCGGGCCGGATGATGCCAAGACAGAGTTCTTCGAAGATCACCCGGTGCACCAGCGCGCGTTCGGGCTCGTCCGGCGCCAGCACCTCGATGCCGTGCTGCACCTCGAGGCGCTCGCGGTAGAACGCCTGTTCCATCGTGAAGCGCGTTCCCAGGAGGCCGATCTTGTGGTGTCCGGCAGCCTTGATCGCCTGCGCGGTCGGGTCGGCGATGTGCAGGAGCGGAATATGCACCGCCGCGGTGATCGCGTCGGCGACCTTGTGCATGGTGTTGGTGGCGAGCACCAGCAGGTCGGCGCCCGCAGTCTCCAGGGTGCGCGCGGCCTGCGCGAGCGCTGCGCCGACATCGTCCCAACGGCCTGCGCGCATGTGCGCCTCGATGTCGTGGAAGTCCACGCTCACCATGACGATGCGGGCCGAATGCAGGCCGCCCAGGCGTTGCTTCACCGCTTCATTGATGTGGCGGTAGTAGGGAATGGTCGATTCCCAGCTCATGCCGCCGATCAGGCCGATGGTTTTCATCGAGGCAGGGGGCTATACGCTGTTGTAGAGTTGCGTTTGGGCTGACAAGTGTGGAGTCTCTCATGACTGGCGCAACGCTGGAGAAACTGCGGACCGATGTTCTCGGGTTGCCGGAGAGCGATCGGGCGGCATTGGCGCATGACTTGATTGTCAGCCCTGACGGGCCCCTGAAATCGGCCTTACAAGAAGCGCCGCGTGAGTATCTGACCGGCGACGGGCGTTCGCGGCCACCCGTACGCACCGGTCAACAGCGCTATCGACCGATCAAGGCGCTGCGGGTCCAGGTCACCGAAATCGGCCGCGACAGCAGACCGGCACGCCATGTCGCCCCGCAGCGTTCCGATCCAGCGTTCAAGCTCGATCGACGCATCTGCTGTGGCGTTGAGCGCCAATACTGCTTCGATGGCCGCCTGCGGCTCGGCCTGCGCCTGCGCGATTGCCGTTCGCACGGCGCCAACCAGGCCGGCGACGGCCTGCGGCTGGGCGGCCACAAATCCGCAAGCGGCCATCAATCCGCTGCCAGGCAGGTCGGGGCAGATGTCGCGATAGGGCAGGGTGCGCACGCAATCGGCGGCGCGTAACCCGACGCCGGCCAGTGCCGCGGTATGGGTGGTGACGTATCCGAAGACACCGTCCGCCTTGCCGGCCAGCATGTCCTGAAGCAGAACGGCCATGCCGCGCTCGTCGGTCTTGATGTTGACCGACGAGGGCGCCAAGCCGGCGCTCTGCGCAAATGCCGCGAAAGTGCGCAAGGCGACGTCGTTGGCATGCCCCACCAGCGTAGCGCCTGCGAGATCGGCCGCACATCGGATCGGACCGGCGCGCGCCACCGTGACCGCGCATGGCGAACCCTGGTGCACTGCCATGACCGCGATCGGGGCGAAAGCGGCGTCGGCTGCGGAATGCGCGGCCAGTTCGATCAGCCCGCTCAGGTCGCCATAGGCTGCGTCGAAGCCCTCGTCGACAAGGCGCTGCGCAATGCCATAGGCGCCGCGTCCGGGCGTGAACGTGATGTCCAGACCGGCGTCGCGAAACAATCCGCGTCGATCGGCCAGCGCCAGGAACGCGTTGGCGCCGGAGAAGGCAGTGTTGAGCAGGAATCGCACGGGTGTCATCGGGCCAGCGTACGCACACGCGCCTGCAAGGGCGGCAGAAACGCACGCGTGAACAATTCCGCCGGCGCCGGCGCCCGCGGCCAGCGGCAGCTCTGCGCCAACCGGGCAATGCCGCGCCCGAGGCGATCATCGTCGAGATCGCCGATGCCGATGCGCGCGCCTTCCGGGTGGGCCATTTCCGCGGCCAAGGTTCCCTTGAGGCGATTCAACTGCACCGCATGATCGATGCTGGGGTCAGCGCGTGCAACCGCGTCGATTCCGGCATCGAGATCGTGCAAGGTTTCGACCAGGCCGCGGTTGAGGCCCAGCACCAGACCGCGTACCTTGTCGGGCGAGCGTTCCAAAAATGCGCGCGAGACCATCAGGCAATTGGAGTAGAGGTCCGGCAAGGAGTC
>JAYVST010000180.1:0-4374 GCA_043775255.1 Burkholderiales bacterium | reverse complement strand
GCAGTCCCATAGCCCGGCTATGGGACAAGAAGGCGGTGAAAAATGGACCGCTGCGGCCGATTTGTAGCCGACGCTCCCCAAGTCCGACAGGCTGCTAGCGTTTCGGCGACCCGTTGGGACGCGCCTGATCGGCCGCTTCGCGCTTGAACCGCAGCATCGCCCGCCGCATCGCGGCTCGCCGGGCGGCAATCGGGCCGGCAACGTGCTTTTCTAGCGCGGCGCGATGTGGCTTTCGTGATTGGCCAAATACCAGTCCGCCACCTCCTCGCGCTTGGCGTGCCAAACATCGTCGAACTGCTTCACGTACGACAGGAAGTCGCGGAAGCACTGCATGCGGTGCGGATGACCCGACACATGCGGATGCAGGCCGATGTTCATCATCTTGCCGGTCTTGGCGCTCTCGGCGTAGAGCTCGTTGAACTGGCTCTTCAACATCAACAGCGCGTCCTCGCTGGTCATGGCGCGGCGATGGAAGAAAGTAAAGTCGTTGATCTCCACCGAATAAGGCACGTTGACCAGCGCGCCGTGCGCGGTGTGGATCAGGTAGGGTTGGTCGTCGTTCATGTAGTCGCACAGGAACTTGCAGCCGGCCTCGGCCAGAATCTCCGGCGTGTTCGGCGTCGAGCGCAGCGATGACGAGAGCCAACCCGGCGCCTTGCGGCCCACCACCTTCTCGTAGACCTTGAGGGTCGCGTGGATCACCGCCTTCTCCCCCTCGGGGTCGAACATGTATTGCGGCAGCAACTCGCCCTGCTCGTAGTTGTGAGCCACCAGTTCCCAGTTCTGCGCCTTGACCCGCTCGATGACCTCGCCGCGCTCCAGTGCGGTCTTGGCATTGAAGGTGACCGACAGCGGCACGCCGAACGAATCGAACAGGTCGAACATGCGCCAGCAACCGACCCGCAGGCCGTATTCGCGCCAGGTGAAGTTCGGGTAGTCGGCCACGTTGCCCGGCAGCGCGTCGGGGATTGTTGGCGGACCGCCGGCATAGTAAGGCTTGGTTGAATCCTTGAGCAGATCCCAGTATTCGCAGTTCATGGTGATGATCAGCGCCATGCGTTTGCCGTTCGGCCATTTGAGCGGTTGACGCTTGCTGATGGGTACCCAGTCGTAGTGAGCCATGTTTTCCTTCTATCCTTGGAGGGTTGGGTGACGCTGCGCGGGCGGGGCTGTCTATCAGCGCGAGCAGCATGCCATCGCTCATGACCGGTGGCGCTGCGCGCTCGGGGGCTGTCTATTCCGGTGCGATGCCCATCTGGCGGACTTCGCGGGTCCACTTGGCGGTGTCGGCCCGGATAAATTCGCGCAAGGGCGCACCGTCCATTGGTGTGGCCGCAACGCCCTGCTTTAGCAGCAGTTCCTGTGCGTCCTTCGACGCGAGCATCTCGCGCACGTGCCGCGCCAAGAGACCGCTTACGTCGGCCGGCAATCCCGCCGGACCGACGACGCCGAACCAGTTGACGATTTCGTAGCCCGGCAAGGTCTCGCCGATCGGCGGCAGATGCGGCAGGCCGGCGAAGCGGCCGGCGCTGGTGACGGCGAGTGCGCGCAGGTGCCCGCTTTGCACCAGTGGAATGGTTTCCACCGATCCGGCGATCATGAACTGCAGGCGCCCTGCAACAAGCTCCTGCACTGCGGCCGCGCCGCCCTTGAAAGGCACGTGGACCGTCTGCGCGACGGCGGCGCGGTCGAACAGGCTGGTGGCGATATGCGCCATGCTGCCGTTGCCGGCCGAGCCGTAGTTGAGCCTGCCGGCATTGGCGCGCACGTGGCGCACAAACGCGGCGGTATCCGTCGCGGGCACTTGCGGGTGCACCACCAGGATGCTCGGGCCTGTGGCCACCAGCGCCACGGCAGTGAAGTCGCGCCCCGCGTCGTAGCCGAGTTTCGGGTAGAGCCCGGGGGCTAAGGCCAAGGTGGCATTGGTAGCCATCAGGAGCGTGTAACCGTCGGGCGCCGACTTGGCCACGGCGTCGCTGCCGATAGTACCGCCGGCGCCCGGGCGGTTCTCGACCACCACATGGCCGCCCAGGGCTTTCGACAAATGCTGGGCCACGGCGCGCGCGAGCACGTCGGTGCCGCCACCCGGCACGAACGGCACCACCAGCCGCACCGGCTTGGTCGGGTAGGTTTGCGGGTATGCGGGGGCTGCGAGCTGCGTGGCGGCCGCAGTGAGTGCCGCGAAAGCAATCCACTGGTACTTTTGCGAAGTGAAAGTCCGCCGACCACGGAAGTGCACGGGTGCCGCGAAGGCAATCCACTGGTGCTTTTGCGAAGGCATACGGTTTTTAGTCCTGTTCGATCAGTTCAGCAATGGCGATGCCGGCTTCGCCCTTGACCGCATACAAAAGATAGGTACGGCCGTCTTCTTCGAAGATGGCCGGGTCGCGCACCTGGTTGACTTCTTGCGCGATGGCGCCGCGAAAGGACGCTGCGTTCGGCAAGTCCGCGCCTTCCCAAGGCTGGTCCGGTCGCAGCACTTCCACCGTGTCCTGCGCCTTCCAGTCCAGCCACGGTCCGCGCAGGTCGACCGTAGAACAATAGATGCGTTCCGGTGCGTCGGCCACGCGGGTCCAGAAGACCCGGAGTTGGTCGCCCTTTTTCAGCAAGGCGGTGTGGCGCTGCAAGGACTCGAACAACACCGGGCCGCGTTGGAACCCCGACAGGCCGTCATGCGAGCGCAGCAGGATGCCCGGCATGGCCAGCGCGTAGGTCATGCCGGCGTGGCTGAAGACACGGAAATAGGACGGCCCGAGCAACTCTTCGCGCGCTTCGAAGGCAATGCCGTCGGTGGAGAGCGCGACCCGCGAGCGCTGGGTGCGAAAGCTTACCAAGCCGTGGTAGTACATCACGATTCGGCGCCGTTCATGGTCCACATGGACATCGGGCGAAGCGATGTGCGGTGTGATGGCATCTTCCAGCGGATCGGGGATGCCCGGCGTGCCGGCAGGCGCATGTCCGGGCAGACCGGGTTCGCGCAGCGACATTGCGGCGCCGGCAGGGGTGGCCAACGGCTGCGCCGGGAAGCGCGAGTGCGCAAGTTGCAGCGCACCGGGGCGATGGGTGCGCCAAGGCCCGGCGAGCGCATCGGCACAGGCGAGCCGGATATAGCTACCTTTGTGATCGGCGAAATACAGGTAGTAGCGGCCGAGCGGATTGGGCAACCAGTCGGGCGCCCGGATCAGCGATGGCCCCTGCACATTCGCGCCCATACGATCGTCCATGTGCGGACGCACGATCGGATTGTCGGCGAAACGGCGGACGCGATATCGAGGATGGGCTGGGTGCATGGCGCGTGCGCGGGTGACACACGATTCGATTCAGGCAATTATGCCGCACGCGATCTGCCGCGCGATTCGTGCTACCGTTGTCGGTTCCATCCGCATGCTCGATGTTGCAGTCGAAAAGACGCGACAAGAGCATCGGGCTTGCCGACCTTTCCCGCATGCGCGCACTGGCGCTGGCCAGGCAAGACGCGCAACGGCCGTCAAGGAAACCGCCAATGCCAATCAATCAAGGAGAAATCATGCAAACGCTACGTATCTTTCTGGTGGCCTTGGCGCTCGGGTTGGCGAGCCTGGGCGCCGGCGCCCAGGACAAGGTGGTCTATCACTTCGACAGCGGTATCGCGCAGGCCACCAAGGGTCTGCGCAACATCCGCAATCATCTCGATGTCGACCCGCAGGCGAAGATCGTCGCGGTGGCGCATGCCGAGGGGGTGGATTTCCTGATGGAAGGCGCTAAGACCACCAACAACCAGGAATTCGCCGCCCTGGTGGGCGATTTGTCAGCGCGCGGGGTGAAGTTCGAGATTTGCGAGATCACCCTCAAAAACCGCAACCTGAAGAAGGACCAGTTCATCCTCGGCCCCGCCTTCACGCCCTCGGGCGTGGTGCGCATCGCCCAGTTGCAGGCGCGCGAGCGGTACGTCTACATTAAGCCGTGATGAAGTTTTTTTTGGCTTTTTGAATAACTGAACTAAAATACAGTTAAATTTCGGTATGTTTCGCTACAAAGTCGCAGTTAGATGAATATGGCCACAGGCTTCAGGTTTGTCGAGCTTCTAAATTTGGTGGCTCCCGCACTCGCGCAGCCTTACTGAATGGAAGGCTTTGATGTGGTCATTGCGAAGAAGAGTCTAAACGAGGCGCCGAAGCCCAAGAAGGCAGTGCAGTCACCCGGCACGCAATCCAACGTCTACGTGCCCGTCATCCGTGTCCCTCCGGTAGAGCTGCATGAATTGCGCCGCAGTTGATGGCGCAGGGTCGATAGGCGGGGGGGCAGGGGTCAATTAGTGCTTGCGTTCGGAGCGCATCGCTGCTACTGTGCGGCGCATGCAGAATACTCTGAGCTACCGGCACCGCGAGATCAGCG
>JAYVST010000179.1:0-2213 GCA_043775255.1 Burkholderiales bacterium | reverse complement strand
GCGGCGCTGCGTGAGTCGATCACCCATGCGCTGGCCTACATGGGCCTGGCGCCGGGTACGCCGCTGGCGGGAATTCCGATCGACAAGGCCTTCATCGGTTCCTGCACCAATGGCCGCTTGTCCGATTTGCGCGCCGCAGCCGCGGTGATCCAGGGGCGCAAGGTGGCGTCGCACGTGCAGGCGCTGGTGGTGCCGGGCTCCAGCACGGTCAAGCGCGAGGCCGAGGCGGAAGGGCTGCACCACATTTTCCGTGCCGCCGGTTTCGACTGGCGCGAATCGGCCTGCTCCATGTGCGCCGGGGTCAACGACGACATCGTCGGGCCGCAGCAGCGCTCGATCTCGTCTTCGAATCGCAATTTCGAGGGCCGCCAGGGACCGGGGGCGCGCACCCACCTGGCGAGTCCAGCCACTGTGGCCGCCTCGGCCATCGCCGGGCGTATTGCCGACAGCCGCATGCCCACCGGAGCCTGAGATGGAAAAATTCATTCGACTCGAAGGCGTCGCCGCGCCCATGCCGCGCGACAACGTGGATACCGACGCGGTGATTCCGATTCCGTGGATGAAGTCGGTCAAGCCCGATTACGCGCGCGCGCTATTCGCCAACTGGCGCTGGAAGGACGGTGACGGCGTTACCGAAATCGAGGGCTTTCTGCTCAACCGAGAGCCATTCCGGCAGGCCGTGATTCTGGTGGCCGGAGACAATTTCGGCTGCGGCAGTTCGCGCGAGCATGCGGTGTGGGCGCTGGCGGGGTTCGGCATCCGCTGCGTCATCGCGACAAGCTTCGGCGACATTTTTTTCGAGAACTGTTTCAAGAACGGCGTCTTGCCCCTGGTCTTGCCGAAGCCCCTGGTGCAGCGCGCGCTGGAACTGCTCGCCGCCGGCGCCGGCGGGCATCGCATGAAGGTCGATCTCGAAGCGCAGGCAGTGACGTTTCCAGACGCGGAGGTAGTGCCTTTCGCGATCGATGCGGGCCGGCGCGAGGTGCTTCTGCAAGGCTTGGATGAAATCGGCCGCACCTTGCTTGAGGAGAGTGCCATCGACGCCTTCCAGGCGCGTGACCGCATAGAGCGGCCCTGGGTGCACGATCCGCCGCTCAACGGCTGACCGGCAAGGCCTCCAGAGCTTTCCAGTCGAACGCCACGCCGCAGCCTGGCCGGGCCGGGCGCGATGGCGCAATCGTCGCGGCGGACCAGTGGGTCGGCGCTGAAGGCGTCGCCACTGCGGGCCCGCACCGGTCATTCGATATCGTCGGTGTTTCCCGAAAATTCCATGGGGCAATAAAAGCCGCCGTGGAATTGGGCCGAGACCTCATTTTCCTTGATGCCGCGCGCCAGGATCTCGGCGGCGTAAATCTCGGAATCGTCCTGCGGCCGGTAGCCGAGGAACTTGACATTGGTGTTGTCCCAGCGGCTGCGCAGGTTGTTGGACACGCCGTAGACCACGATGAAGTGATAGTCCGGATGGTCGATTGCCCGGCGCACCAGTTGCACCATGTCGCGATGGCTGATCCACGAGTTCAACTGGCGCGTCTCGTCGGGCCGGTCCGGGTGGCGGAAGGTGCCGATGCGCAGGCAGGCCACCGAGAGGCCGTGCTTGTCGGCATACAGGCGGCCGAGGGCCTCGCCGAATACTTTCGACACGCCGTAGCGCGAATCCGGTCGCGGCGCCACCGTGTTGTCGATGAAGCGCTCGCGGCGGTGGAAGCCGATCGCGTGATTGGAGCTGGCGAAGATCACTCGCTTGACGCCCTGGCGCCGCGCGGCCTCGAAGACGTTGTAGCAGCCTTCGATGTTGGCCGGCAGCACCTTCTCCCATACGTCTTCGGTCGAAACGCCGCCCAAGTGCACCACGCAATCGATGCCCTGCATGCTTTTTTCCAGCGCCGCCATGTCGCGCAGATTGACGGCGCAGACTTCTTCGCCGGCTGCCGCGCTGCCAAGCGGCGCGATGTCGGACAAGCGCAACAGGTCGTAGCTGCCCTTGAGGCCGGCGCGCAACGCCACGCCGATTTGTCCGGCGGCGCCGGTGATGAGGATGCGGGTTGCTTGCATGGGAAATTTCCTGGGATGAATGATGTTGAATGTGACGGTGACGGTGACGGTGACGATGACGTTGATGTTGGCGTTGCGGGCGCCGGCTGCGCGCTTAATCAGTGTGTGGCGCCCGCATGCGCCGCAGTTTGTTATGCCGAAGCCGCGCTCGCAGCGAATGA
>JAYVST010000178.1:0-4015 GCA_043775255.1 Burkholderiales bacterium | reverse complement strand
TGGGTCTGGTCCCGGGAGAGAAATTGCATGTGCTGTCCTACGCCGGACGCATCGAACTGATCCCGGCGCGCAAGATGAAAAGCCTGCGTGGCTTCCTCAAGGGCATGGACACCGCGATCGAACGCGAGGCGGACCGGACGTGAGCACCAATGTCGTCGATTCGTCGGCCTGGCTCGAATATTTCGCCGACACGCCGCGCGCCAAACAGTTCGCGGCGGTGATTGAGGACGCCGCCAACCTGATCGTACCGGCCATCGTCGTCTATGAAGTGTGTAAAAAAGTGCGGCGCGAACGTGGCGAAGATGCTGCGCTGCAAGTGGCGGCGGCGCTGCAATCAGGCACCATCATCGATATCGACGCGAGTCTGGCGCTGGATGCATCAAGATTGAATCTGCCGCTCGCCGACAGTCTGATCTATGCCACTGCGCAACGCCACAACGCCATCGTATGGACCCAGGACGATGACTTCAAGGGGCTGGACGGTGTGCGCTATTTCGCCAAGTGATCTGCTGGTTGCCTGAGACGGCTTCGTGATCCGAGACCGGCCGTTCAGAAAAGCGAGGGCGCGATTGCGGTTCAGGCCGATGTCGACGACGACGCGGCCTGCAAGGCGCTGGTGCAGACAGCGCTTGCCAAGTACGGGTGCATCGATGCCCTGATGAACAATGCCGGCGACACTAAGAGGTGGCGCCTGCCGCCGATCTCGAAGCCTTGTCGGGTGACGATTTCCTGCGCCTGTATCGCAACAACGTGGTCTCGGTGTACCAGATGACGCGCGCCGTCGCCGCAGCCCTCAAGGCCAGCGGGGCCGGCAGCGTGGTCAACCTGGTCTCGCGTGCCGGGGTCACCGGCGGCGGCACTTCGACCGCCTATGCCGCCACCAAGGCTGCCGTGCACACCCTGACCAAGTCGCTGGCGCGCGTGCTGCTGCTGGAAAGCGGCACGGCCATGACAGGCGAGGTGGTGTTCATGGACAGCAGCGTGCATCTGGCTTAGGGCGCCTGCTTCGCCCGCCGGCCAAGCGCCGTCGCGGGGGGATTGCGCGGTCAACACCAGCCTCGGCACGTGGATGATTGTCGTGGGCGCGCTGCAACTGGCATTGATCGTTGGCGCAGTTGCAGCTTTTGCGGGAAATTTCTCGAATGCCCGCGAGTTGACGACTCAAGTGCCTGGCGCTGGCGCGACGCGCGGCGGCTGAAGACCTTCCTGATCCAACGCCCGCTGCCGCATCTTGGCCGGATTCGTGCGGCCGGACAATGGCGCCGTCCTTTGCGGTCGGGATTGCGTTCATCGACGTGCGAGATCGGCTGCCGCGTTTGATTCGAACAATTTCGATCCTTGCCGGCGCGCGATTTCGATCGCGCGTCGCAAACTGCCATCGACAAACGCTTCGGAACCATCGCGCTGCCGCTCGATCAGGCTGCGGTATCGATGAAGCTCCGGTTCCCACCAGCGCTCTCCCGTCTCTTCGACCAGCCGGACCGCCTGATCGAGGCACCCGATTGCATCGTCGAATCGGTTGAGGCCGGCGAGCGCCAGTGCTTCGAACCCAAGGGTCATCGGCCTGAATATGGTGTTATTGAGTTGATCGGCTCGTTGTCGCGCCTTGCGCAATTCTGCCAGGGCCGCGTTCGGCTCGCCCATCGCCGCCAGGGCGCACCCGAGGTGATGCCGGCCGAACACCTCCCACAACGCCATGTTGCGCGCGACCGCCTGCTCGATCATGTTGGCGGCCGTGCCATGGGTTCCGGCCCAGTCGCTCCTGGCAACACTGGTGAACGAGAGATACAGGCAGTCGTACAGCAGGGTGTTTGCGTTTTGAGAGTCGCGCGCCAGTGCGGAGGCTCGGGCGGCGGCCGCGTGCGATGCCGAGTGGTCGCCGAGGAACATACAGGCGACGGCCAAATGCCAGTACGCACCGACCCCCATGTCATGGCCGAACTGATGGGCGGAATCCTGATGCAATGCCGGGTCGTACAGTGCAACGGCCGTCTCGGCGTGCGCTCGCGCCTCGGCGAAGCGCCCCATCGGATTGAGTGCGACCGCCATGACCCGGTGCGCGACGAGCCTGGGCAAGGAATCGGATTGCCGTTCGGCGCGCGCCAGCATGTCGTCGCAGACATCAAGCATCTGCGCAAGTTGCGCGCGGTTCCAGTAGACCATGCAAAGGCCATGCAGTACCGCGAATTGCCTGGGATCGTCGCCGACGCCTGAAAGCAGCTCGCGAGCGCGCAGATAAGCTTGCTCCGTTTCGGACGCGGAGTATCCCTTCATCGCGATCCGGGCCGAGCCAAGGCAGATCTGCATATCGAGTTCGAGGTCGGAGCGCACACGATCCCCGGGAACCTTTTGCAGCGCTTCGACGCCCTGTGCGAGGTGCGCGATGGCTTCGGCATCGGCGGACCGCGCCACCGCCCGCTGCCCAGCGAGCAGCCACCACGGCGCGGCGTCCCCGAACAGCCCGGCGCGCGCGTAGTGCAGGGCGAGCACCTCGGGCTCGGTGTGCGCAATTTCCGGGAAGCGCTCTTGGATGACGCGCGCGATTCTGCCGTGCAGTTCCTGGCGTCGGCTCTTGAGCAGCGAGTCGTAAGCGGCGTCCTGCACGAGGGCGTGCTTGAACGTGTAGCTCGCCTCCGGCGGCGTGCCTCTGCGATACGCCAGCCCCGACTCGCTCAGCCGCGCAAGCGCGTCGTCGACCCTTGCCTTGACCATCGGGGCCACCGCCGCGATCAGCTCATAGCTGAACTCGCGCCCGATGGCCGCACCGATCTGCGCGATCTCCTTGACCGGCATGAACCGATCCAGCCGCGCCATTAGCGAGTCGCGCAGCGTGGCCGGGATGGTGATGCGGTGCGTGCTGCCGGCGTATTCGTAACGATCGCCGGCATCCCTGAGGTCGCCCGATTCGAGAATCGATTTGGTCAGCTCCTCGACGAACAGCGGCACGCCGTCGGTCTTGGTCAGGATCTGCCCGAGCAGGTCCGGGGGCAGCGCCTTGGCGCCGGCCACCCGCGCGACCATCGCGCTGCTCTGCGCCCGCGTCAGCTTGGACAGGTTCAACGCGATGACATGTCCGTGTTGCGACCAGCGCGAGCCGAATTCGGGCCGATGGGTGAGAACTACCAGGAGCGGCATCGATCTGACCCGGTCGATCAGCAGGTCGAGCAATTCCAGAGAGGTGGGATCGGCCCAGTGCAGGTCCTCGAACAGCATCACGCTAGGTTGCTTGCGCGCAGCCGCTTCGGTGAGATCGACCAGGGTGCGCAAGGTCTCGTCCTTGCGTTTCTGCGGCGTCATTGGCAGCGAGCCATAGCGCGCGTCGCAGGGAATCGACAGGATCGAGGCAATCAGGCGAACGTCGGCGAGCGGCCGCCCATAGTGCGCGACAACCAGTGCTTCGAGCTTGTCGAGCCTGGCCTCGGGCGGCTCCTCGCGGCCGAACTTGAGCGCGCGCTCGAAGTTGTCGATGCTGGGCCAGAAGGCGCTGTTGACGTAATACGGCGAGCATTGGAAGCGCATCGCCTGCGCACCCTGGCCTTCCAGCCGTTCCCGCAGCGCATTCAGGATGCGGCTCTTGCCTATACCCGGCTCCCCGGACAGCAGCACCACTTGTCCTTCGCCGTCCTGCGCCAGGGCCCAGCGCTCCATGAGCAGGCCAAGCTCCTGCTCGCGCCCCACCAGCGCGGTGAGCCCTTCCTGGGTGGCGGCCTCGAAGCGGCTGCTGGCCTGGCTCACCCCCACGATGCGATAGGCGCGGGTGGGCGGTTCGATGCCCTTGAGCGCCTGCTCACCCAGGTCCGCATAGTCGAAGACGCCGCCGGCCAGGCGATGCACCCGCTCGCTCACGGCGATGCTGCCGGGCAGGGCGACCCCTTGCAGCCGCGAGGCCAGGTTCATGGTCTCGCCCACCGCGCCTTTCCCGGCCGGGGACACGACCACCAGGCCGCTGGCGATGCCGATGCGCACCCGCAGACGCCCTGCCTCGGGCACATCGAGCCGGGAAAGGGATTCGACG
>JAYVST010000177.1:0-2644 GCA_043775255.1 Burkholderiales bacterium | reverse complement strand
CTGGCGAGACCCGGACAGACTGTCGATCTCGTGACAGGGGACGTGCGCGAAATGTACGAACTTCCGGGCCGGCGCCAAGCACGCCGCACCGAAGTGCCGCTGCCGGTCCCCTACACTACCGGCACTGCCCCGAAGGCCGAACCTACGGCCGCAGTGCAAATCAAAAAGGCCAAGCGTCCGCGGCGCGCCGCCGGCAAACGCGGCGCCGCACCGCCGCCGAAGCGGGCCGGCGATACGCCACCAACGACGCCGCAACGGGTAGCCCCGGCCAACGCCCCGGCACCGGCGATTCCGGCGCCGCTGCCGCGCGTGCCCTGAGCCCGGCAACCGGCGTCGGCAACGCAACATCCGCCCGCTGGCCTGAAATTTGCGGTTCTCCGCACGTGATCGCCCCTCCGAACAAAAATCGAACCGCCGCGCCCGCACGGCAACGCGGCTCCGTACTCCTGATCCTTGCGCTGGTCATGGTGCTGGGTGGGGCATGGGTCGGGATCAAGATCCTCGGCAGGGCCAAGAGCCAAGCTGCGGTCTCCGAACGTAGTCTGGTCGTGGCACGCGATGCGCTTCTGGGCGCCACCGCAGCGATGGCAGTCTTTGGCACGTTCATTGGCCCGGGGCGCTTGCCAACGCCGGACTTTCTCGACCCCGGCGAAGGCCCGGCCAACTACGATGGCGATGCCAACGGGTTTTGCGCGCAGGCCAACTGGACAATCGGCAATTCGCTTCCGGTAGTGGGCGGAACATTGCCGGCAGACATTCGGTGCTTCGGACGCCTGCCCTGGGCCACCCTGGGACTGGGAGAGTTTGGATCGATGCCGCAAGCGGATCCCGGCGGCGTCGTGCCCTGGTACGCGATGTCTGCCAATCTCGCCAGCGGCTGCATTACGGCAATCAACCCGGCGCTTCTCAATACGACCTACACACCGTTTCCGCCCGGCACCTGCAAAACCGTCGCCCAGCCGTTTCCCTGGCTCACCGTGCGCGACTACAAGGGCAACATCCTGACGACCCGTGCCGCCTTCGTGTTGATCCTGCCGGGCCCGGTATTGGGCGCCCAGAACCGCCCCGGCTCGCCGCTGCAGGGTCCCGCAGCCTATCTCGACTCTGTGACCGTCACTGTCGGCTGTGCGCAACCTTGCGTGCCCGGCGCCTATAACAACGCGCGCTTTAACTGGCCAAACAATGTCGGCCTTTCCTTCATTCAATGCGCGCCGCCGGGCATCGGCACCGGTTCGGACGCCAGTTTCACCCAGCCGTATTTGTGCAATGACCGCATCCTCTACGTAACCATAGAGGAATTCATGGAAGTTGCCGAACGCAGGGCACTGCAATACGCGGCCGACCGGCTGCAGGCGTATTTCACGCTCAATACCTATTACCCTTATGCAGCCCCGCACAATCCAGCGGCAGCCGGTGGCTTTGGCCAATGCCAGAACGGCTTGATCAAGGGCCTGATTGCGCACGTGAAGGAAACCAATGCAGCAGATGCCAACCGCTGCACCCATCCACCTTTCGATTTTGAATCCGTCGCTCCCCTGACACCGCCAGTTGCCGGCTGGTTCAAGCAAAACAAATGGGGCGAATACATCTATTACGCCGTCGCGGCGGACTGTACCCAGGCGACACCCACATGTGCCACCAGCGTCGCGACTCTCAGTGCCGGCGCGGTAACCAACGCGCGCGCACTCGTGATCGCCACCGGCGCCCCCATCATTGCCGCACCCTTTGCGGCCTCCAAGGGAGGGGCGCAAGCTGCGCGCCCGTCGGCGAACATCGCCGACTATCTCGACAGCACCGAGAACTCCAACGGCGACAACCGCTTCGACGCACCCACGACGCCCCTTGCGCGTGGCTACAACGATAAGACCCTGGTGGTGGCCCCATGACATATGTACGCCGACAGAACGGTTTCACGCTGACCGAAATCGCGATCGTCATGCTGATCATCGGCCTGGCTCTGGCCGCCACGGTTGTGCCCGTGGGACGCTTGTTCCAGGCCAGCCAGATCAGCGGCAACCAGGAAAGACTCGACGCCGCGCGCGAGGCTCTCCTGACGTTCGCCGCGATCAACGGCCGCCTACCCTGCCCGGATCGCACCGGAGACGGACTTGAGGACCGGCGCGCCGTTGCCGACCCGGCCAACTTCGGCTGCGCTGCCAACATCTATGAGGGCTTCCTGCCCTGGGCGACCTTGGGCGTGCAACAGACGGACTATTGGGGCACCCGCCTGCGCTACCGAGCCAGCGCCGAATTCACGCGCAATACCAACGAAATCACCGGTGCACTGCCGGCGGGATGCAGCGCCAACCCCAGCAACCCCAATACCTGCACCTTCGAGATCGCTGACGCCGGCGACATTCCCGTGCGTGATGGTCAAGTCGGTCGCACCGGGTCGGTGTATCTCATGAATTCGACCCTCACGTCACCCACGGGTGCGGTCGCCGTCATCGTGTCGCACGGTACGAACCGGCTCGGCGGCACGGCCCAAGACGGTACTGCTTATGCGGCGCCCGCAGCCGGCACCGACGAGGCCTTGAACGGGCCGGCGCTCGGAGCGATTGCCGCGGGTCCGCGCCTGGCGGCAGCGCCCTTCATCGTGCGCCCGCCGCTCGATGGCGCACCGGCCGGCTGCAACGACAACAGC
>JAYVST010000176.1:0-2109 GCA_043775255.1 Burkholderiales bacterium | reverse complement strand
GTGTGCGATGCGGCTTGACAGACCCACGGCGCCACCTGCCCCCGAGCAGCACGGAACGCAAGCCTGATGCGCGGGGAACCCGGCGTGCCGGTTGCCGGCACTGGCGCATGGCCGCTGCGCGATCCGGTCGGCCATCTGCACGTCGTGCCGCTGACGCGCGCGCTTGGTGCGCGCTGGGGCGGCATCCAGACCGGCACGGCGACCCTGCACCTGCCGTATTCGCAAGCGATATGCAATCCGGCTACCGGCGGCATCGACGAGCGCGCCATCATGGCCCTGCTCGACCATGCGTGCAGCTCGGCCATCTATGCGCGCATCACGCGCTCGCCGCCGATCGCCACGCTGGACTTGCGGGTGGCCTTCCAGCGCGACGCGCCGGCGGCGGCCGATGCGATCGTGACCGCGCACGCGACCCACATCACCGAGACGGTTGCCTTTGTCAGCGCCGCCGCCCACGCGGGAGAAGGCGCCGCCCACGCGGGAGAAGGCGCCGCGCTGGCGACCTGCAGCGCCACCTTCTTCATCGGCTCTTCGCCCGGAGGTGAGCGCGAGGGTGGTGCGGCCGGGATAGGCAAGCCGGCGCGCGACTTCGATATCGGCGATCTCTCGCGGGTCCGTTCGTTCGAGGAATTCCTGGGTCTTGCGCGCCATGGCTCGCATGTGCGCATGGAGTTCGCCGACCGCCTGGTGGGCGCGGTGTCGCTGCCTGCCCTGCATGGCGGCGCGGTGGCGTCGCTCCTGGTGTCCGCCGGCCGCACGGCGGCCCTGGCCGAGCCTGGCCGCGCCGGTCGCCTGGCGGCGATCACCGTCCAGTACCTGCGCGCCGGCCGCGCCGAGGCGACCACGGCCACCGCCGTGGCGGAAAAGCGCGGCGCGCGTTCGGCAGTTCTGTCGGTGACGGCCAAACAGGCCCACGGCTCGCGCGTGGTGGCGACTGCGCAATGCATCTTCGTCGCGTCCGAGTGACGCGCCGCACGCTGCGCCATGCAAACGCCGAAGTAGACGCCGATGCAAGCCACTAGCAGCCCCCGATCCGCGCACCTTCGGCAACGAACTGGTGTCGGCGCAGGCCTTCGCCGACCTGCCGCGCATTCATCGCGCGCTTGCTACCCTGCGCGCGCACGGCCGGCCGCTGTGGGTGACACCGGACAATTTCCGGCCGTTCTGGGCGGTCGGCGCGCATGCGCACATCGTCGCGGCTTCGAGCGACAACGAGCTCTTCATCAGCAGCCGGCGCTTAAACCTGATGAGCCGTCTGCAGGAAGCTGCCGCCTTCAAGGGCGCGGAGCGCTACGGGCGCGTGCTGCGCACCCTGGTGCACATGGATGAGCCGGACCACAAGAAGTACCGCGCCGTCGCGCAATACTGGTTCACCGCCGCCGCGGTCAAACGCCGGCAAGGCATTCTCCAGGATCTGGCGTGCGAATTCGCCGCCAAATTCGAAACCGCACCGGAAGGCACGATCGATTTCGCCGCCGAAGTGGCAACCCTGTTCCCGCTACGCGTGATCATGGCCATCCTCGGCATTGCGCTCGAAGACTTAGCCCTGATGCACCGCCTCACCAAGACGCTTTCCGCGCCCAACGACCCGGACTTCAGCAGCGACACCGCGCGCGGGGATTCGATGTTCGACTCCATCCCCGAGTTCACCGACTATTTTCTCAAGGTCATCGAAGACCGGCGCCGCCAACCGCGCGACGACCTCGCCTCGGTAATCGCCAACGGTCGCATCGACGACGGCCCGCTGGGTGAACTGGAGGCGGTGTCCTACTTCATCACCATGGCGGTGGCCGGGCACGACACCACTGCAGCGGCGATGGCCGGCGGCTGCCAGGCGCTGGCCGAGCGGCCGCAAGACTGGGCGCGCCTGAAGGCAGAGCCCGAGTTGCTCAAACAAACCGCCGACGAAATGATCCGCTGGGTCACCCCGATCAAGCATTTCATGCGCATCGCGACGCGCGACTGCGAACTCGGCGGACAGGCGATCCGGAAGGGCGACGGGTTGGCGCTTTACTACCTGTCCGGCAATTTCGACGAAACCGAATTCGAAGCGCCATTCGAATTCCGCATCGACCGCCACCCCAACCGCCAGATCGCCTTCGGCTTCGG
>JAYVST010000175.1:0-18009 GCA_043775255.1 Burkholderiales bacterium | reverse complement strand
GAAAACCACCTTTTCCTTGAGCTTGGTCGTGACCGTGGCCGTCACCACGACTTCGTACATGCCTTCGCTGAAATTGTTGGCGTCGATGTTGATCTGCGTTTCAAGCGCGGGCGCCTCGGTCTCGAGGAAAATCGCCGGGGAGTGCGGAATCTCGATCGACATGTCCTTGACGTAGATTTTCTCGAAATTGAAAACAACGGCGGCGCCTTGCTGCGCGTTCGCGGCGTCGCTCGCCGGTTTGTCTGCTTCTGCCATGTCGGGGTCTCTTGTGTAGGGTTTGAACGGGTCTTGAACGGGTGCGTCCCGTAGATCAGCGATGCGCCGCGCCGAGCAGGGGCACAAGGCCGCCGGCGCCGTCGAGCGCGACCAGATCGTCGCAGCCGCCGATGTGCCGCTCTCCGATGAAAATCTGAGGGACGGTAGTACGCCCGGTTTCCTCGATCATGATCTTCTTTCTGGCCGGCTCCAGATCGACGCGGATTTTGTCGATCGATTCAACGCCGCGGGATCTGAGAAGCGCTTCGGCGCGGATGCAGTATGGGCAGGTCGCGGTGGCATACATGCGAATGTTCGCTGCGGGCATGATGTGTCCTGTGCAGATGGGGATGCTTGGAGGATGGTCGGAGGTCGGAGGTCGGAGGTCGGAAACCGCAGCAAAAGGGGCGCCTATTTCGAGACCGGAAGACCGGCGTCGCGCCAGGCGTTCAGGCCGCCGGTCAGCACATACACCTCCGGCAGGCCGAACGCGCGCAGCTTCTCGGCGGCAGCGCCGGCACGCTGGCCGGTGTCGCAACTGACGATCACCGGAGTAGCCTTGAGCTTTTCGATCTCGGCGCGGCGCTCTTCGAGCACCTTGACGGGATAGCTCCTGGCATTGGCGATGTGGCCACGTGAATACTCGGCCTGGTCGCGGATGTCGATGATTACCGCATCTTTCTGGTTGATCAGCTGCGTCGCCTGCAAGGTGGACAGGCGGGCGCCGCCGCGCGCGCCGGCCACAAACGGCCAGACCAGCATCGCACCGGATACGAAGGCCACGGCGATCAGCGGCCAGTTGTCAATCACGAATTTCTCGATCACTTGCTTTCCTCTTGATTCATTTGGCCGGAACGCCGCAAAACACCTGCCGCATCAGCGCCACCAGACTGAGCATGCGTTCGTCGGCGATGCGGTAATACACCTTGTTCGAATCCTTGCGGGTCTTGAGGATTTTCTTGTCGCGCAAGATCGCAAGGTGTTGCGAAATGTTACTTTGAGAAGTGCCGACCGCCTCGACGATTTCCTGAACCGCGATCTCGCCGCCGGACAAAAGACACAGGATTTTCAGGCGCAACGGGTGGGCGATCGCCTTCATGGCCAGGGACGCCTGCTCGATCTCTTCGGTCCGGCCGATCAGGTCGAAGACATCCTGTGCCACTTCTTTCACAGCCGGCATCAATGTCCGCCAAGCACTTTGCAAACGTCGATTATAAAATAGACTGGTGTAAACCATGTCGGATGCCATGTACAAACTCGTGATGATGCGGCACGGCGAATCCGCCTGGAACCGCGAAAACCGCTTTACCGGCTGGACCGATGTCGATCTGACCGCGTCCGGCGTCGAAGAGGCGCGCCGCGCCGGCCGCCTGTTGAAGGACAAGGGCTACGGTTTCGACCTGACCTTCACTTCGGTCTTGAAGCGCGCTGTCAAGACCCTCAACACCACTCTGGAGGAACTCGACCTGTTGTGGGTGCCGACCGAGAAGCACTGGCGCCTCAATGAGCGCCACTACGGCGCCCTGCAGGGGCTCGACAAGGCAGAGACGGCGGCGAAGTTCGGCGACGCCCAGGTGCTGATCTGGCGCCGTGCCTATGCGATCGCCCCGGACCCGCTTAGCCAGGACGACCCGCGCCACCCGCGCTTCGACCCGCGCTACGCCGGCGTCGCGCCGACCGACCTGCCGGCCACGGAATGCCTGCGCGACACCGTGGCGCGCGTGTTGCCTTTCTGGAACGAACGCATCGCGCCGACCGTCAGATGCGGGCAACGCGTGCTCATCGCCGCGCACGGCAACAGCCTGCGCGCCCTGGTCAAGTACCTAGATGGCGTGAGTGAAGAGGACATCGTCGGCCTCAACGTTCCCACCGGCCAGCCGCTGGTGTACGAACTCGACGCCGACTTGAAGCCGCTCAGGCACTATTACCTGGCCGATCCGGACGAGATCGCGCGCGCGCAGGCGGCGGTGGCGGCGCAGGGCAAGGCGAAGGCCTGAAACCCGTGGCGCCGCCGACGTCCCTTTGGGTCCGGGCCTGGCTTTGCGTCGCCCTGGTCGCCCTGGTCGCATTGGCGTCGGCGGCCGAGGCGCAACAAGGCAATACCGAGGAACTCAAGACCCTGCGCGGGCGCATCGACGTGCTCAAGCGCGAGATCGACCGCACCGAAGGCGATCGCGCCGAGGCGGCAGACTCGCTCAAGGAGTCCGAGCGCGCGATTTCCGAGGCCAGCCGGTCCTTGCGCGACTTAGGCGAGCAGAAAAAGGGCGCGGAAGCGCGTCTGGGCGAACTTGCCGTCAAGAGCCGCGAGACCGGTAATTTCGTCACTGCGCAGGGCGCGCGCTTAGCGCGCCTGATCCACGACGAATACATCAAGCACGAGCGCGGCTATGTGCAAATGCTGTTCTCGGGTGAAAGCCCGGCGGCTGCGGCGCGCGAAATCCACTACGCCAGCTACGTTTCACGCGCCCAGGCGCGCTTGATCGACAACCTGCGCGCAAATCTGCAGGAGCTGCAGCGCGTGGCCGGAGAGACGCGCGAGAAGACAGCGCAACTAGCCGAAATCGAGGCGCGCCAGCGCGCCGAACGCGAGCAGCTCGCGCGCGAGTCGACTGCACGCAAACGGGTGCTAAACGGCCTGGCTACGCAAATCCGCACCCAAAGGCGCGAAGTCTCGACCCTGGAACGCAACGAAAAGCGTCTCACCGACCTGATCGAAAAACTGGCCCGCCTGGCGCCGCCGAAATCCACGCCCGAACCTGTGCGGCGCGACGGCAAGCGCAATGACACATTGCCCGAAGCCGGAATCTCCGGCGCCTTCGCCGCGCTGCGCGGCAAACTCCGTCTGCCGGCACGCGGCGAACTTTCAGGGCGATTCGGCAGCCAGCGCGAGGGCGGCGGCACCACCTGGAAAGGCGTCTTCATCCGTTCCCAGGCAGGCGAGGAGGTGCGCTCGGTGGCGCCCGGTCGCGTGGTGTTCGCCGATTGGATGCGTGGTTTCGGCAACCTGATCATCGTCGACCACGGCAACGACTACCTGAGCATCTACGGCAACAACGAGTCGCTGTTCCGCCAGGCCGGCGACACCGTCGCCAGCGGCGATGCCATCGCCCGCGTGGGCAATAGCGGAGGCAACGCGGAAACGGGTCTATACTTTGAATTGCGTCACCTTGGCAAGCCTTTTGACCCGCTTTCGTGGGCGAAAAAGTAATATGGTGCAGGATTGAAGAGCATGTTCGCGCGAGCAGGAACCAATCGTCCGCAGCGGCAGTCCCTGTTCGGCACGACGTCTCTTGATGGTCGGCTTTGCTGCCGGCGCCTAGTGGCACCCTGAACCCCAGATTGGCGCGCACCTTGTTGGCGCCGGAGCGAATCATGAACGGCAAATGGAAAAGTAGCGGATTGATCGGCGTCGGTCTGGTAGCGGGCCTGCTCCTTGGCCTCAATTTCTCTGCGGTTGCGCAGCGCGAGGCGCGCAATCCGCTGCCGCTGCCGGAAATTCAGACGCTGGCCGAAGTGTTCGGCAACATCAAGCAGGGCTACGTGGACCCGGTGGAAGACAAGAAGCTGCTCACCGGCGCAGTCAAGGGCATGCTGACCGAACTCGACCCGCATTCGGCCTACCTCGATGCCGAGGAAAATAAGGAATTCGAGACCAGCATTCGCGGCGAGTTCGGCGGCCTGGGCATTGAAGTCGGCACCGAAGACGGTTATGTCAAGGTGGTCTCGCCGATCGAGGACACGCCGGCGTCGAAGGCCGGCATCAAGGCGGGCGACCTGATCGTCAAGATCGACGACACGTCGACCAAGGGCATTACGCTGGGCGAAGCGGTCAAGCGCATGCGCGGCAAGCCGAAAACCCCGATCAAGCTGACGGTCGCGCGCAAGGGCGAAAACCGGCCGCTTGAGTTCACCCTGGTGCGTGAAGTGATCCGCGTGCAGAGCGTCAAGGCCAAGCTGACCGAGCCCGGCTACGCCCATATACGCATCACCCAGTTCCAGGAACGCACCGTCGATGATCTGGCGCGCGCCATCGAGCGCATGTACAAGGAATCGAACGGCAAGCTCACCGGCCTGGTGCTCGACATGCGCAACAACCCGGGCGGTCTCCTGCATTCGGCCATCGGCGTCTCCGCCGCGTTCCTCGAACCGCGTACGCTGGTGGTGTCCTCCAATGGTCGCCTGCCCGACACCAAGCACGAATACATGGCCACGCCCGAGGAATACTCATTCCGTACTCGTGAGGACGCATTGCGCGGCCTGCCGGCCGCCATCCGCAGCGTGCCGATCGTGGTGCTCGTCAACGACGGATCGGCGTCGGCGTCCGAAATCGTCGCCGGTGCGCTGCAGGATCACAAGCGTGCGGTAGTCATGGGGCAGACCACGTTCGGCAAGGGGTCGGTTCAAACCAAGATCAACCTGTCCAACGGCGCCGGCATGAAGCTGACCACCGCGCGCTACTACACGCCGTCCGGCCGATCGATCCAGGCCAAGGGCATCATCCCCGACTGGTCGGTGATGGAGACCGCTGAAGGCGCAGTGCGCAGCGCACGCATGCGCGAAGCCGATCTGGCCAATCACCTGACCAATGACAAGGACCCGGATGCCGAGAAAAAAGCCGCGCCGGAGGCCAATCCCGAGGTCAAGCCGGACGCCAAGGCCGACGACAAGAAGGACGACAACAAGCCGCCCGTGCGCCTTGAATTCGGCACCAAGGAAGATTTCCAGTACCAGCAGGCGATCAACCTGCTCAAGGGTCTGCCGGTCAAGGGCGAAAAGCAGAAGGAACCCGCCGCCAAGACCGCCGAGGCGAAGAAATAGCCGCGCGCGTCTGGCACGGCAATCGACAGGGGCCGGCGCGCCCCTGTTTTTTCGTCCTGTCGCCATACGTCACATGAACGACGATCAATTGCTGCGCTATTCGCGGCATATTCTGTTGCCGCAGGTCGGCATCGAGGGCCAGGAAAGGCTGCTGGCCGCCCACGCGCTGGTGATCGGCGTCGGCGGGCTGGGTTCGCCCGCCGCGCTCTACATGGCGACCGCCGGCGTCGGGCGAATCACGCTGGCCGACGGCGACAGCGTCGATCTGACCAATCTGCAGCGGCAAATCCTGCATCGCAGTGCCAGTGTCGGGATGCCCAAGGCGCGCTCCGGGCAACAAACCCTGGCCGAGTACAACCCGGATGTGGCCGTGGTCGCGCTGGAGCAACGGGTCGAAGGCCGCTTGCTCGAGGATCTCGTCGCCACTGCCGACGTCGTGCTCGACTGCTGCGACAACTTCGCCACCCGCCATGCGGTCAACCGGGCATGCGTGCGCGCGGCCAAGCCACTGGTTTCAGGCGCAGCGATCGGCTTCGATGGCCAGATCAGCGTGTTCGACCTGCGCCATGCCACGGCTCCCTGCTACCACTGCCTGTTTCCTGAAGGCCAGGACGTCGAGGAAACCCGCTGCGCCATCATGGGCGTGTTCGCCCCCATCACCGGCATCATCGGCGCGGTGCAGGCAGCCGAGGCGTTGAAAGTGCTGGCCGAGGTCGGCGAAACGCTCAACGGCCGCCTGTTGCTGCTCGACGGCCTGTCGATGCAATGGCGGCAGATCCGCCTCAAAAAGGACGCAGCCTGCGCGGTTTGCGCGCTTGCGCCGTAAGGTCGCTGCCCACATCGTGCGAAGGGCCGTACGGCAGGCACGGGGGGCCGCGCATCGCGGCATTCGGCGCGCAGATCATTCAACGGCCGAGCGGCAAGCATGGGGGGCCGCCCATCGGGCCCGGGTGGACCTCTTTCGTCGGGTGCGGGTCAGCCCAACAGCAGCGGCAGTTGCCGCTCCAGCCCTTCCACCGGCGACTTTTTGAACCCGCTCTTGGCAAACTGGTGCCAACGCCCGATCACGTAGCACAGCAACGCATTGGACTGCGCGGATACGTCGAGCGACGTCGGCAACGTGCCCTGGCTGACCGCCACCCGTAGCGACTGTTTCAGGCTCGCTTCAAGTTTGTCGGACAGCGCATTGATGCGCGCCTGCAAGCGTTCGTTCTCGTTGACCAGCGCGTCCCCGATGAGGACACGCGTCATGCCCGGATTCTGGGCGGCGAAAGCGAGCATCATGGACACCATGGAATGGACTTGGCGCAGCCCGTCGGCTTCGTCGGCGGTGATGCGATTGACCAATCCGAACAGGGACGATTCGATGAAGTCGATCAGCCCCTCGTACATCTGCGCCTTGCTGGCGAAATGCCGGTAGAGCGCCGCCTCCGACACTTCGAGGCGTGCCGCCAGCGCCGCAGTGGTGATCTTTTCCCCTTTCGGGGACTCCAGCATCTGCGCGATCAGTTGCAGGATCTGGGTCTTGCGTTCTCCGGTGCGGGCCATCGTGTCCTGGGTTAAGCGAAAGTGCGATTCAAGGCCCGGCCGGCAGTCGGCGCCAGGGCATGCGTGAGTGCTTACTCAATTGAAGCACCGATTTGAGCTTGACGTCAACAAAGGCCGGTCGGCCGGACTCGCGGGAGATCCAGACCGTGGTCAGCCCCAAGCGGCGAGCGGTTTTCAGATTGTCGAGGTTGTCCTCGACCATCACCACCCTTTTGGCACGCCCGCGATGCCGCTTCAGGATGCGCGCTAAGGATGAGCGGGCCGGCTTGGGCACGTAGCGCATGGACTCGATGGTCTCGATGGCGTGCAGGTGCCGCGCCACGCCCATGACGGCGAGGACGGCATCGACATAGTGGCGCGGCGCGTTCGACGCGATGATCTTGCGCCCCGGCAGGGTTTTCAGAAGGCGGCGCAACGGCCGGTCGAAATCCAGCAGCCGGTCGAGATCGGGGAACTGATGGGTTTCGTGCAGGAAATGATCCGGATCGACCGCGTGCCGGCGCATCAGTCCGAGCAGGGTCGCGCCGTATCTCTGCCAGTACTCGCGCCGCAGCTCGTTGGCGGCGCCTTCGGCCAGGCCAAGATGGCGCATGACATAGTCGGTCATCGAGCGGTTCATGCGATCGAAGATGGCCGGCGTTGCGCGATGCAGCGTATCGTCCAGATCGAACAGCCAGAGGGTGCGTTTGCGGTCGGGGTGCAAGGCTTGCGGGCCGGGAGAATGACTACACTTGGCGGGATGCGATTGTCGCCCAACTTCACCCTGGCCCATCTGACTCGCTCGGATATGGCCGCGCGGCTTTCCATCGACAACCGGCCGGACGCGCAGCAGACCGCCAACCTCGCACGTCTGGCAGATTGTCTGGAACAGGTGCAGTCGCTGCTTGGTCACCCCCTGGTCATCAATAGCGCCTTCCGCGCGCCGGCGCTCAACGCGGCCGTGGGTGGCGCCCCGCTTTCGCGCCACGCGGTCGGCCTGGCGGCCGACTTCACCTGCGCCAAATTCGGCTCACCCCTTGAAGTGGCCCGCGCCATCGCGCAGTCTCCGCTGAAATTCGACCAGTTGATCCACGAATACGGGCGCTGGGTACACCTGGGGCTGGCGCCGGAGACACAGCCGATGCGTCGCGAGCTTATGACCATCTGCGGTTCGCAGTCCGGCTATACCGACGGTCTCTCACCCTGCGGGTGAAGCCGCGCGCCGGCCGATGCGGAGCGCGATTGCTGCGTCGCAGCGTGACACGGCCTGTTATATTAAATTAGTATTTGCTTATATTTGAATGTTTGATTTCCTCACCGGAGACCGGGCGTGCCATGCGGCCAACGCAGTGCGCCGGCCACCGACCACCGATCGGGAACGAGGCCATGCCTACAACCCGGAACGCCCGCCTTCTGCGGGCGCCCGAAAGCTTTCTGGATGACTTGCAGATTCGCGCGGTTCAAACAGGACGGCGCGACTTCCTGCGCGCCTCCCTGTTTGCCGCCGGCGCCGCCGCTGCCCAGTCAGCCACTGCTCAGTCAGCCATTGCCCAGTCGGCCATTGCCCAGTCGGCCGCCGCCCAATTGCCCGGCGAGACACTCATCCTCGAACCGCAAGCCCACGCCACCGCGCTGGGTCAGCCTGTCGCGACGACAGGCTACGGTGGGCCGTCGAAGTACGAGCACAACCTGATGCGGCGCGAATCGCCCGGCTTGACCCGGGTGGCGGCGGCGTCGGTGTCGTTCTCGCCGCTGCAGGGCATGTTCGGCATCATCACCGCCTCCGGGCTGCATTTCGAACGCCATCACCAGGGCTGGCACGACCTTGATCCTTCGCAGCATCGGCTGATGATCAACGGCTCGGACCCGCGCCTGCTCAAGCGGCCGAGCGTGTTCACGATCGATGATCTGATGCGCATGCCGTCGGTCTCGCGCATGCATTTCATCGAGTGCGGCGCAAACACCGGCATGGAATGGGGCAACGTCGCGGTGCCGACGGTGCAATACACCCACGGCATGCTCTCCTGCTGCGAATTCACCGGCGTGCGCCTGCGCGATGTGCTCGATTATTGCGGCGCCGACTACCGCATGGGTCGCTACGTCTTAGCCGAGGGCGGCGACGGCTCCGGCCTTACCCGCACCATTCCGATGGAACTGGTCGAAGCCGGCGAAGTGCTGCTTTGTTACGGCATGAACGGCGAGATGCTGCGCCCCGAGAACGGTTATCCGCTGCGCCTGGTGGTGCCCGGGGTGCAGGGTGTCTCGTGGGTCAAGTGGCTGCGCCGCATCGAGGTGGGCGACTTGCCCTACGGCACGCGCGAAGAGGTGATGCACTACGTCGACATGATGCCCGACGGCACCCACCGGCAATACACCACGATCCAGGAGTGCAAGTCGGTCATCACCACGCCCTCGGGCGGGCAGACCCTGCTTGACCGCGGCAGCTGCAACGTGACCGGGCTGGCCTGGAGCGGACGCGGCAAGGTGCGCCGCGTGGACGTGAGTTTCGACGGCGGGCGCAACTGGACACCCGCGCGCTTGCAGACCCCGATCCTGTCCAAATGCCTGACTCGCTTCACGATCCCGTGGACGTGGAACGGCGAAGCGGCGATTCTGCAAAGCCGCGCCATGGACGACACCGGTCATGTGCAGCCGCAGATGCGCCAGTTGCGCGCGGTGCGGGGCACGCGTTCGATTTATCACAACAACGCGATACAGTCGTGGCAGGTCGCCGCGAGCGGTGAGGTGAGCAATGTCCAGGTCTAAGCTCATCATCTGCGCGCTGCTGATGTTCCTGAATTGTGGCGTCATGGGCGCGCAGCCGAAATCCGGCGCAAGCGACTGGAAGGGGTTGGGGCGCGCCGCAACGCCGGCCGAAATCAAGGCCTGGGATATCGACGTGCGGCCCGATTTCAAGGGTTTGCCGCCGGGCTCCGGCAGCGTGGCCAAAGGACAGGACGTCTGGGAGGCCAAGTGCGCGAGTTGCCACGGGGTATTCGGCGAATCCAACGAAGTATTCACACCGCTGGTCGGTGGCACCACCCGGAAAGACGTCTCTTCGGGCCGGGTCGAGGCATTGGCCAAGGGCACTGAGGCGCAACGCACCACGTTGATGAAGGTGTCGACCCTGTCGACCCTCTGGGATTACACCTTTCGCGCCATGCCATGGAACAATCCGCGCACCCTGACGGTCGAAGAGGTTTACGCGGTCACCGCCTATATCCTCAACCTGGGCGACGTGTTGCCCGCCGATTTCACCCTTTCCGAGCGGAACATTCGCGATGTGCAGGCGATGCTCCCCAATCGCAACGGCACGTCGGCCCGACACGGGCTGCGCCTGCCTAGCGGCAAACCAGATGTGGAAAACACGGCCTGCATGCGCGACTGTCTCGCCGAACCGAAGGTCGCCTCCAGCCTGCCGGCGCATGCGCGCAACTCGCATGGCAATCTGGCCGACCAGAGCCGCACCATCGGCGGCGTGCGCGGCCAGGTCACCGCCATGGCGGCAACGTCCACCGGCGTAGCGGAATTCAGCGCCGTGCGGCAGATCACCGCCAAGGCCGCCTGCCTCGGTTGCCACGGTGTGGACCGCAAGGTTGTCGGCCCGGGCTTCCGCGAAGTGGCGCAAAAATATTGGCAGAAGGACTCCGCCGAATCGTATCTGGCAGGCAGGATCAAGGACGGCGGTCAAGGCGTCTGGGGCCAGATCCCGATGCCGCCCTCGGTCACCATCAGCGGCGCGGACGCCGCCTTGCTGGCACGCTGGATACTCAAGGGCGCGCCAGAATGAGGGTTGCGCAAGCCAACGACGCCAGGCAAGCCGCGTTGCCGCGTTGCAGCGATGGGGCCCTCAGCCCGTGCCTGTCGGTCGTCGGCGCTTGGTCGCGCGGCGTGAAAGTAGAATGCTTTTTCTGATTGCAGCTTACCCATGACGGAGAACCTCATGCACAACTTCGATAACCGGCGCCGCACGGTGCTCAAACAAGGCTCGGCGACCGCGCTATTGGGACTGTTCGCCGCCGCCGGCCTGATCCGCCCGGGAACGGCGAGTGCCGCCTGGAACCAGGCGGCATTCGCCGCCAAGGGCGTCGATGCGGTAGTCAAGGCGCTCGGCGGCGCCAGTGCCGCCGGCAGCAAGGACGTGAGCTGGGGCTCGACCCCCGAAATCGCGGAAAACGGGGCCGTCGTGCCAATCACGGTCGACAGCAGGATGCCGAAAACCGAGTCGATTGCCATACTGGTCGAAAAGAATCCGAGCAGCCTCTCGGCGGTGTTCACGATCCCCGCCGGCACCGATCCCAGTGTGGGAACCCGAGTGAAGATGGGCGAGACCTCGCAGGTGCACGCCCTCATCAAGGCCGATGGCAAGTACTTCGTCGCGTCCCGCGAAATCAAGGTCACCCTGGGAGGCTGCGGCGGCTGATCCTCCGAGCACCCCAACCCGAACCCGAAAGGAAACACCATGGCAGACCCGATGCGCATCCGCGCCAAACTCGAAGGGGAAAAGACCGTCGTCCGCGTCCTGATGGCCCACGAAATGGAAACCGGCCAGCGGCGCGACAGCGGCGGCAAGGTCATTCCCGCGCACTTCATCCAGGAAGTCAGCGCTGTCCACAACGGCAAGACGGTGCTGTCCGCCGAATGGGGCCCGGCGATTTCCAAAAACCCCTATCTCCAGTTCCAGTTCAGCGGCGCCAAAGCGGGCGACAAAGTCGCGATCACCTGGGTTGACAACAAGGGCGACAAACGAACCGACGAGGCAACCGTCGCGGCCTGATCCGCCCGTGCGGCATTCATGCGGACCAGGGTTTCGCATGTGTCGCAATGTTGACCTTCGAGGAGACGAAATGCGCGACAACAGACACCATGGGTTGGCGGCGCTGGTACTCGTGTTTGCGGGAACCGCCGCCTTTGCCCAGTCGGGCGATGACACGATCAGGAAGATCGAGGAGTACCGGCAGGCGCTGGCCGGCGGCAATCCTGCCGAGTTGTGGGAAGCGCGCGGTGAAGACCTGTGGAAAAGGAAGGCGGGCCCCAAAGGGGCTTCGCTCGAAACATGCGATCTCGGCCGGGGCCCCGGGGTGGTCTCGGGCGCGTATGCAGAATTGCCCCGCTGGTTCGCCGACGCCGCGCGCGTGATGGACCTGGAAACCCGCCTGGTCCACTGCCGCGTGACCATCCAAGGTCTCAGCGCCGCCGAAGCCAAAGCCCGCCCCTTCGGCAACGGCACGGCGCGTTCCGACAACGAGGCCCTGGTTGCATTCATCACGTCCGAATCGAAGGGGGTGAAGATGAATGTGGCAATGGACCACCCCAAGCTGCGTGAAGCGTATGCGCTGGGCAAGAAGATGTTCTACTACCGCGGTGGCCCGCATGATTTTTCGTGTGCCACCTGCCATTCCGAAACGGGCAAACGGATCCGCTTGCAGGAGTTGCCCAACCTGACTGTCGAGAAGGACGCGCAGCGTGCCTACACCACCTGGCCCGCCTACCGCGTCTCGCAAGGTGAATTGCGCACCTTCCAGTGGCGCCTGAACGATTGCTTCCGGCAGCAGCGTTTTCCGGAACTCGAATTCGCCTCGGAGGCGTCGATCGCGCTCACAACCTTCCTCGCACGCAATGCGAACGGGGCGCAATTCAATGCACCCGCGATCAAGCGCTAGTATGCCGACCCGGGACTGAAGCCATGATTGACAACCGCTTGTCTGTAACCGCGCTCACACTCGCCATTCTGGTCACCGGCTGTGCAAACCTGTCGGACGCCGAACTCTCCAGACAGGCCGCCGACGTGCTGCGCGCGTCGTTCAAGGAGAACGGCCAGGCCAAGCTTGATCGCCTGAACCAGGATGAGCCACAGGCGCTGTGCAGTATCGACGACGGCAAGGCCCCGGCGCGGGACGTGCAGGAAAGGATAGAAACCGCGCAACGCGCCATGCTGCGCTATCCATCCGACGGCAAGCTGCTGGGCGACTGGCGCGCCGGTGAGCGGGTGGCGCAATCGGGGGTTGGCAAGCAGTTCAGCGACAACCCTGCCAACCCGTCCGGCGGCAACTGCTACGCGTGCCACCAGATCAGCCCGCAGGAAATTTCCTACGGCACCATCGGCCCCACCCTCTTGGGCTACGGCAAGCTGCGTGGCAACTCGGAAGCGATCCAGCAATATACCTATAGCAAAATCTGGAACGCGCAGGCCTACAACGCCTGTTCCAACATGCCGCGTTTCGGGCACAACAACATCCTGACCGAACAACAGATCAAGGATGTAACGGCCTTGCTGCTCGATCCGGATTCGCCGGTCAACAAGTAGGCGAGCATCGTGGACGTTCGGGTGATGCCGCCATTTTTCCGCTCTACCATAAGGGACTGCGCGGACTGCGCGGACTGCGCGGACTGCGCAGACTGTGGGGACTACGGGGACTGCGGGGACTGCCGATGAACCGTCGTGAATTTCTCAACCTGCTCGCCGCCGCCGGCGCCAGCGGACTTAGCCTCGACGGATCGGAAGCGGCTGCCGCCAATCCATCGGCCAGTCTGTACGACAGCAAGCCGTTCGGCAATGTTCACTTCCTGCACTTCACCGACTGTCACGCACAATTGTTGCCGGTGTATTTCCGCGAACCCAATGTCAATCTTGGCATCGGCGAGGCGATCGGCAGGCCACCGCATCTGGTGGGCCGGGCACTGCTCGACTACTTCAATGTCAATCCGCAGGCCGCGCCCCGCGGATACGCGCGCGACCTGGCGCGCAACGCCGCGCATGCCTTCACCCATCTCGACTTCGCGCGCGCCGCCAGGCTGTACGGCAAGACCGGCGGATTCGCCCATCTGGCCACCCTGGTGAAGAAGCTGCGCGCCGACCGGCCGGGCGCCCTGCTGCTCGACGGCGGCGACACCTGGCAGGGCTCGGCCACGGCGCTCTGGTCGAATGGCCAGGACATGATCGACGCCTGCAAGCTGTTGGGCGTTGACGTGATGACCGGCCATTGGGAGTTCACCCTCGGCGCCAAGCGCGTCGAGGAAGTAGTGGCAAAAGATTTCAAGGGCAGGATCGATTTCCTGGCCCAAAACATCAAAACTGCCGATTTCGGCGACCCGGTATTCCCGGCCTGGGTGATGAAAGAGATGAACGGCGTGCCGGTGGCGATCATCGGCCAGGCCTTCCCCTACACACCGATCGCCAATCCGCGTTATCTGGTAGCCGACTGGAACTTCGGCATCCAGGACGAGAACATGCAGAAGACCGTCAACGAGGCACGCGCCAAGGGCGCGGCGGCGGTAGTCCTGCTGTCGCACAACGGCATGGATGTCGACATCAAGATGGCTTCACGGGTGACCGGGATCGACGCCATCCTGGGCGGCCATACGCACGACGGCGTGCCGCAGCCATTGATCGTCAAGAACGCCGGCGGGCAGACGCTGGTCACCAACGCCGGCAGCAATACCAAGTTCGTAGGCGTGCTTGATCTCGAGGTCCGTGACAGGCGCGTGACAGACTACCGCTACAAGCTGCTGCCGGTGTTTTCCAATTACCTGCCGCCCGACGCCGAAATGCAAGCCTTGATCGAGCGCGTGCGCGCCCCGCACAAGGCAAAACTGGAAGAAAAGCTCGCCGTCACCGAAGGCCTGCTCTACCGGCGCGGCAACTTCAACGGTACCCTCGACCAGGTGATCTTGGACGCGCTGATCGATGTCAAAGGCGCGGACATCGCCTTTTCTCCGGGCTTCCGCTGGGGCACTTCGGTGCTGCCGGGCCAGGCCATCACAATGGAGCATCTGATGGACCAGACCGCCATCAGCTACCCCCATGTGACGTTGAACGAATTCACCGGCGCACAGATCAAGACGATCTTGGAAGACGTGTGCGACAACCTGTTCAATCCGGACCCCTACTACCAGCAGGGTGGCGACATGGTGCGGGTGGGCGGCATGACCTACGCCTGCGAACCGGGCGGCAAAATGGGCACGCGCATTTCCGACATGCGCCTGCACGGCAAGCCGGTCGAAGCGGACAAGAAATACAAGGTGGCCGGCTGGGCACCGGTGGCCGAAGGTGCGAAGGGCGAGCCGATCTGGGAACTGGTTGCCGGCTACATGCGCTCGAAGAAGGTCATCAAGCCGGTGCGACTGAACCTGCCGCGCATCACCGGCATGCAGGGCAATCCGGGCATTGCGCCCTGACCGGTCTCCGCGGCTGCCCTGTATTGCAGGACGGCCCCGCGCTCGGGGCAGGAATCCGCGGCGACGCAGTGGCGAACCACCCCACCTGAGCGCGCGTTGCTATTTGCTGCGGATCAGCGTGCCCACGCCCTGGTCGGTGAGAATTTCCAGCAGCAATGCATGTTCGACCCGGCCGTCGATGATGTGCACGCCGGGTACGCCGGCGCGCGCGGCGTCGAGTGCGGATGCGATCTTCGGCAGCATGCCGCCCGACAGGGTGCCATCGGCCACCATGACGTCGATTTCGCGCGGCGTGATGTTGGTAAGGAGCTTGCCGGCGCGGTCGAGCACGCCGGGCGTGTTGGTCAACAGCACCAGCTTTTCGGCCTTGAGAATTTCCGCCAGTTTGCCGGCAACCACGTCGGCATTGATGTTGTAGCTCTCGCCGTCCTGCCCGACGCCGATCGGCGCCACCACCGGAATGAAGCCGCCGGCCTCGAGCGTATCGATCACCGATGGATCGATCGACTCGATGTCACCCACCTGGCCCAGGTCGATGAATTCGTTGGGGCGCTCGCGGTCGGGCATCAGAAGTTTCTTGGCGCGGATGAAACCGCCGTCCTGCCCGGTCAGGCCGACCGCCTTGCCGCCGGCCTGGTTGATCAGCGTGACGATGTCCTTGTTGACCGTGCCGCCCAACACCATTTCCACCACATCCATGGTGGCGGCGTCGGTCACGCGCATGCCCTGCACGAATTCGCTGGTGATGCCGAGCTGCTTTAAGCGCTGCTCGATCTGCGGGCCGCCGCCGTGCACTACCACCGGATCGAGCCCGACCAGCTTCAACATCACCACGTCATGCGCGAACTGCTGTTGCAGCTTCAGGTCGGTCATGGCATTGCCGCCGTACTTGACCACGATGGTCTTGCCGTGGAAGCGTCGCAAATAGGGCAGCGCTTCGGCGAGTATGGAAGCTTGCACGGCAGGTGTGACTTTGGCTTTTTCCGAGATCATGGACGTGAGGAGAACAATGAAAGGGCGTGTGGGCTATAACGCATGCGGCTGTCGTCGTTCGTGGCCGATTGCGCGACGGCTGTGGCAGGAAATGCTCTTGTCATGCGCGACACCATTCCCGCGCAGGTTCAGTGCAGCAATTTTCGGAAGCGAAGGATTGTACTTCTTGAAATGCTGCATGCCGCAGCGCCCGGCAAGCACGGGCATTCGCAGCGAAAAAAAGGCGCTTCCGGAACACCGGAAGCGCCTTTGAAGAGTTGCGGGACCCGGCAGGGGAACCGGATCCCGCCCCGCCCACGTCATCAGGTGCGGGAGGAGGTCGCACAAGACAACGCCACGCGAACGTGTAAGACGGGTGCCGGCGGCGTTTCAGGGGAAGGAGCCGCCACCAGCGTACTGCTCGTAAAAGCAGATAAACCTTTGAACTACTGCACCGTCAAAAGTTTCCGCGATTCAGCCAATTTTTTCGGCAAGTTCAACACCAGCACCCCATTAGTGTAGCGCGCCGACGCCTTTTCCTGGTCGATTTCCGCAGCAAGTTCGAAACTTCTTGTTACGTGACCAGCACGACGCTCCGTATACAAAACCCGGTCGTTGCCTTTGACTTTGTCGTCTGGTTCGGGTTTCGACTCTGCCGTGATGACGACGCGCGCGCCGTCGATCTCGACGGTGATGTCTTCCTTCTGAAAGCCGGGAAGTTCAGCGGCGACAACGTAGTCGTTTCCCTGTTCGGAAACGTCGATGGGAATCGCACGCGAAGTCGCGGCCGCCGGACGCGAGCGCTGGACCATCGCCTCCAGCACATCGTCAAACGCGGCGGTGATGGGCACGCGGCCGTTGAAGGGCATGCGGCGTGCATACGAAAAAAACGGGGTCATGATGGTCATCCTGGTTCTCCGAATCGCAATGGTGCGGCGGCTTAGGCCGCGATGTGAAGGTAGGTGGGCATGCAGGTGGCCGATTTCAAGGGGCATGCCATCTGCGCACTTGTCAACAGCTGCAGCGTTGATGCGGACCCGATATGCAATCGGCAGATGAAAAGCGCGTGACCGGCACATGACCGGCCCATGACCGGCGCATGATCGGCGCGTGATTGGCGCGTGACCGGCAATGACCGGCTCATCACCGGCACATCACCGGCACGAGATCGGCAAATGACCGGCACATGAGCGGCGCATGATCGACCGCAGCCCGGTACTTCGCATGGCCTACAATCTCCCGGCTGAAATTGTGGGATTCCAACGCTATGCCGGAGACAAGTTCCTATATCCAAGACATGCAGCGCAGCGAATGCGCGCGCTGCGGCACCGCATTTGAATGCGGTTCGAACGCATCTTCGCCTTGCTGGTGCGCCGGCATGTCAACGTTGGAGAAGATCGACCCGACCCTGCCTGGTTGCTTGTGCCCTCGATGCCTCGCGCGGGCATTGTCGGAAGTCGGCGGTGCATAAGCGAGACCCGTTGGAAGGCCGCCGTCGTGGCGCTGCTGTTGGGTGTGGTCGCCGCGATCCACATCGGCAAGCTGCCACCCGCGATTCCGGCGCTGCGCGCGGAATACCACTTAAGCCTCGCGCAATCGGGCTGGCTGGTGTCGGCATTCAATACGCAGGGCATGTTCGCCTCGATCTTCATGGGCCTGTTCACCGCGCGGATCGGCGCCTGGCGCCAGTGCATGACGGGGCTCGCGTTTCTGGCGATCGGCGGCACGCTGGGCGCAGCAGCGCCGCAAACCCAGTGGCTCCTGACGAGCCGCTTTCTGGAAGGCGTGGGCTTCCTCTCAGTGGTGGTGGCGGCGCCGGGGTTGATCATGCAGGCAACCGCGCCGCGCGACCGCAACAAGGTGCTCAGTTTCTGGGGTGGCTACATGCCCGCCGGCACCACGCTGGGCATGCTGCTGGCGCCGCTCCTGATCGCCGCCGGCGGCTGGCGCGCGCTTTGGCTGGCAACGGCCGCATGCGCTGTTGCGGCACTGGTCGTGCTGTACTCGCAGCGCGCTTCCTATGCGCCGCCGGCCAATGCAGTGGCTGCATCCTGGCGTGCCGGCGCCGCGCCGCTTTCCAGCGCCGGTAACAGCCACCGCCCAAGCGGGCGGCGAGCGCAACAGGCGACGCAGCGACAGGTAGCCGGGTTCGCCGAGTGCGCTAGCAGCCTGTCGGACTTGGGAATCGTCGGCTGCAAATCGGCCGCAGCGGTCCATTTTTCACCGCCTTCTTGCCCCATAGCCGGGCTATGGGGCGGC
>JAYVST010000174.1:0-1633 GCA_043775255.1 Burkholderiales bacterium | reverse complement strand
CGTTCGGTCACGCCGACGCTGAAGTTCTCCATCACCACGTCGGCCTGGTCCACCAGGCGCAGGAACAAGTCGCGGCCCGCAGGCTGCTTCAAGTCAAGCGCAATGGCCTTCTTGCCGCGCGTACGCTTGAGATAGTTGACGTTGAGGTCGTCCGGCAGTGCGCGGTCGAAGGTGACGCCGCGCGCGCCGGCATAGGGCGGCGCCACGGCGACCCTGCGCGCGCCCTCGGGGGAATCGATGCGGATGACTTCCGCACCGAGCCCGGCCAGGAACAGCGTGGCCTGCGGCCCGGAGAAGAACTGCGTCAGGTCGAGTACCCGCACGCCGTCGAGAATCTTGCGCATGCGGGTGCTCGCGCCCTCAACTGACAAGCAGAAGGCGCTTGACCTGCTCCGCCGCCTGCCGCGCGCGGTGGCGGATCTCCTCGTCGGTGCAGCTCGACAACGGGTGGTCGACGACCACGGGCTCGAGATTGGGCATGCCAAGCGCGGCGCATTGCGTGACGCTCTCGCTTACGAATTCCCGCGTGATAATGACCGCTGTCGGGCGGCCCAGGGCTTCAAGTTCTATACCGTCGTGCAAACTGCACGATGTGCAGGACCCTCAGTCGCCTATCGCGGTGATCACCACGTCGTTGGCGGCGGCGATCTGCGTGATCATGGCCGCATCGGCGGTGTAGGAAAAACCGCGCTTGACATAGCGGTTGACCGCGGCGAAGCCGAACTCTTCGTGGAGGATTTCGGTGGTGTAGGCAAGCAGCTTGCCCGCCTTCACCTTGGCGTTGTCGAGGACGCCTAAGCGCAGGCCGTGCAGGTCGGCGGCGCGCGCGGACACACGGCGCGCCTCGGCCACGACGACGCCGCGCGGATCGTACCCAAATGCAGGTGCGGCAAAACTCATGATGATGTCCCCTCGGGAAGGTTGCGGTGGTTCAGAGATAGCAAGTGCCGTCGATGCAGACCGGGCCGCCTTCCGGCGCGACGCCATCGACCGCGCGCAGCACCGGGCTGTTGTAGTGGCCCCAGCCGGGAATGAACGACGAAAAGCGCCCGGCGGTGCCGCCGATGACGAACAGGTGGATGTTGTCGGGCGAGGGCACAATCGGAATGTCGGAATCGAGGTCGCGCCGGTAATGTTTGGGCAGGTGGCGGTTGTAGGACTTGCCGTACTTGTGGTCATGCACGATCTTGCCGAACTTGTTGGTGGCGTACATCTGCAGATAAGAGCGCACGTCGTGCCGGGTCCAGCCGTGTTTGGCGATGTTCTGCGCATGCTCCGGGCACAGCGCCACCGTGCAATGGCCGCTGGCCCGCGCGTTGTTGTGCACGACGGTGGTCATCGACGAGATCACGTCGTTGAGGATGCCCTCCGGGTCGTTCGGCAACATGCTGTTGATGTTGTGGTTCGACTCGCCGCCAATGACGAACACGGTCGAGTCCTGCGGCCGGTAACCCTTCTCCACATGGTAGGGCGCCCACGGGCTGTCTTCCTCGTTCTCGGCCACGCAGTAGCTGTACTTGGCGGGCGTGCCCTGGGTGCTCTTGTCGAGGACGCCAGGCAGGGCGCCGCCGACGTTCAGGAGAATCAGGCGGATGGCCCGGCCGATGGTGGCGTTGGCGCGGTTGCCGGGCCC
>JAYVST010000173.1:0-7950 GCA_043775255.1 Burkholderiales bacterium | reverse complement strand
CGCGCCTATCGAGGTCGACTTGCGGCGCGACCCGTTCGAGATCGAAGGTCTGGCCGTCGGCGTGATCCGCACCGGCACCCTGTAAGGCCAGGCCGGCACCCTGCGGCACCCTGCGGCACTTGGTCGGCACTTTGTAGCGCCGAGCCGGCGCGGCATGGCCAAGCGGCTGCTAGAGCGAACGGTTGCATCGGCGACGGCCGCATCCGCGACGGCCGCTTTAGCGCCGGCCGCTTCAGCGTTTCGCGTATTGCGTCGCGCCGAACAGGATTTCCTTCGCGCGTTCGTCCATCTGCGGCTTGCGCAGGTCGGCCAGAACCTGGACGCCGCGCTGCACGGCCGGACGTTTGCCGACCAGTTCGTACCAGCGCTTGAGGTTGGGATGGTCGTCCATGTTCTGCCCCTGGCCCTGCCAGTTGCGCAGCCATGGCCAGATCGCCATGTCGGCAATCGTGTATGCGCGACCGGCGATGTAGGGCGACTTGCCCAATTGCCTGTCCATCACACCGTACAGGCGCCGCGTTTCGTTGGTATAGCGGTTGATCGCGTATTCGATCTTTTCCGGCGCGTAATTGCGGAAATGATGGGTTTGGCCCAGCATCGGGCCGACCCCGCCCATCTGGAACCTCAGCCACTGCAAGGTCATGTAGCGCTCGCGGTCGGTCTTGCCTACGAACTTGCCGGTTTTGCCCGCGAGATACAGCAGGATGGCGCCGGATTCGAATAGCGAAATCGGCTTGCCGTCCGGCCCGTCCGAATCGGTGATCGCCGGAATCCGGTGATTCGGATTGAGCGCCAGGAATTCCGCCTTGAACTGATCGCCTTGGCCGATATCGACCGGATGGGCGCGATAGGACAGGCCGCATTCTTCCAGCATGATGTGGATCTTGTGACCATTGGGTGTGGCCCAGCTGTAGAGATCGATCATTGCGTTCTTCGCGGCCCTCAGGCGCCGCGGGTGATCGGAACGTCCACCCGGTCGGCGGCGCCCGGGATCTTCAAGTGCTTGGCCAGTTCCAGTTTGGCGATCATGTTGCGATGCACCTCGTCGGGGCCGTCGGCGAAGCGCAGCGTGCGCTGGTGCGCCCACAGGCTGGCTAAGGGGAAGTCACCCGATACGCCGGCTGCGCCGTGCACCTGCATCGCCCAATCGATGATCTTGCCGGCCATGTTGGGCGCCAGCACCTTGATCATCGCGATCTCGGTACGCGCGATCTTGTTGCCCACCGTGTCCATCATGTAGGCGGCCTTGAGGGTCAACAAGCGCGCCGAGTCGATCATGATGCGGGCTTCGGCGATGCGCTCCTGGGTGATGCTCTGGTCGGCCACGGCCTTGCCGAAGGCGACGCGTTTGAGGGCGCGCTGGCACATGAATTCCAGCGCCCGCTCGGAGGCGCCGATGGAGCGCATGCAGTGATGGATGCGACCCGGCCCGAGGCGGCCCTGGGCGATCTCGAATCCGCGCCCTTCGCCCAGCAGGATGCTGGTGACCGGCACGCGCACGTCCTTGAACACCATCTCCGCATGTCCGTGGGGGGCGTCGTCATAGCCGAACACTGTGAGCGGCCGTACGATGGTGGCGCCGGGCGTGTCGCGCGGAATCAGGATCATCGACTGCTGCGAATGCTTGGCAGCGCTCGGATCGGTCTTGCCCATGAAAATGAAGATCTTGCAGCGCGGATCCGGCGCGCCGGACGACCACCACTTGCGCCCGTTGATCACGTAGCTGTCGCCGTCGCGCTCGATCGAGGACTGGATGTTGGTCGCGTCCGACGAGGCGACGTCGGGTTCGGTCATGGAAAAGCAGGAGCGGATCTCGCCGCGCAAAAGCGGGTCGAGCCACATGCGCTTTTGTTCCTCGGTGCCGTAACGTTCGAAGGTTTCCATGTTGCCGGTGTCCGGCGCCGAGCAATTGAACACCTCGGCCGACCATGGTGCGCGCCCCATGATTTCGCACAGGGGCGCGTAGTCGAGGTTGGACAGGCCGCCGCCGGGCGCGCGCTCCGAGCGCGGCAGGAACAAGTTCCACAGGCCGGCCGCGCGCGCCTTGACTTTCAGATCCTCGATGAGCTTGAGCGGCACCCAGGGATTGCCCTTGGCGCGATTGGCCTCGATTTCGGCATGGTGCGCGTGCTCGTTCGGATAGATGTGGTCGTCCATGAACTTGAGCAGGCGCCCTTGCAGGTCCTTGCAGCGCGGCGAGTATTCGAATTCCATCGTGGTGTCTCCTGGTAAGTGGCGTAAACGGATGGTTCAGCGAGCGAGAATCTTTTCAACCTGGGCCCAGCCCATTTCGGCCATGGGCTTGGCACGCTCGCCGGCGTCGAGCGCCTGCGGGCTGGCGGCGGTGCCGTCGACATAGCGCTTCATGATGCCCTGCAAAATGCCGCACAGTCGGAACATGTTGTAGGCGAGATAAAACCCCCAGTCGCCCGTGGGCGCCGGCCGACCGATGTTGGCGCCATACATCGCGATGTATTCTTCCTCGCTCGGGATGCCGAGGCCGGCCAGGTCCAAGCCGTAGATGCCGCGGAACTGTCCCGGTGCGATGTGCCAGCTCATGCAGTGGTAGGAAAAATCGGCCATCGGATGGCCGAGCGTCGACAACTCCCAGTCCAGCACCGCCAGCACGCGCGGCTCGGTGGGATGGAAAATCATGTTGTCGAGCCGGAAGTCGCCGTGCACGATCACGGTTTCCTCACCTGCAGGAATATTCTGCGGCAGCCACTCGATGAGCTTGTCCATCTGCGTGATGCTCTCGGTCTCGGACATGCGGTACTGCCGCGTCCAGCGTTCTATCTGGCGACCGAAGTAGTTGCCCGGCTTGCCGAAACTCTCCAGGCCGATAGCCCCGTAGTCGGTTGCATGCAGGCGCGCGATGACCCGGTTCATTTCCGCATAGATGGCGCGGCGCTCCGCCGGCGTCATGCCGGGCAGGGACTGGTCCCAGAGCACGCGCCCCTCGACCATCTGCATGATGTAGAAGGCGCGCCCGATCACGCTTTCATCCTCGCAGAGCGCGAGCATGCGGGCGGCAGGAAAGCCATTCTGCCCAAGCGCGTCCTGGACGCGATACTCGCGCTCGATCGCGTGTGCGGACGGCAGCAATTTTGCCGCCGGTCCGGGTTTGGAACGCATCACGTAATGCTTGCCGCCAGCCTTCATCTTGAAGGTGGGGTTGGATTGCCCGCCCTTGAACTGTTCGACGTCGAGTTCGCCTTCAAATCCTTCCACCCGGGCTTTCATGTAGGCGGCCAGCGCACCAGTGTCGAACTTGAGCTTGTCGGGGACCGGTTTGGTACCGATGAAATCTTCAAACACCTTGTTTGCTCCTCCTGAACTTCAGATATTTCTCCAGAAGCTCTTCCATCGTCGTCTTGCGGGTCTTGGTCTGCAGCAGATCGAGCGCGGCGATGTTGACGGCACGCACGACGAAATCGGCCCGCGCCGCATCACCAATGTCGATCAGGTTAATACAAGCCGGCGTCTGGTGCAGCGAACCCAGGAACACGTCGCATTTGCCGTCGCGTCCGCCCGCCATGCAGTAGCTCAGGATGGCGCGATTGGTACCCGAGTGCAACACCAGCAGCGCCTCTTTCCAGGACGAATCGGCCAGCAATCGCGCGAATGCGGGCCAGATGCGGTCGGCAAACTCACGTACCGTTTCACCGCCCATGAAGCGGGTTGCGAAATTCGAAGGCTGCGCAAACACGTCGAGAAACCCGCTCTCGACTTGGTCTTCGGACAGGTCCTGCATGCGTGCACCGCGAATCTCGCGCAGGTCCGCCCAGGTTTCGTAAGCGGGCGCCGCGTGGTGGTTGTGTTGCAGGACCAACTCGGCGGTTTCAATCGTGCGCGGCAGGCCCGAAACGATGACCCGATCGAACGCGACGCCCTTGAGCAGGTCGCCGGCGGCCTTGGCCTGGACCCGGCCAAGTTCGTTCAACGGGACTAAGTCTGTACCAAGCGGTCGCCCCGCGGCGTCGAAATAGCTGACGCTGCCATGCCGCAGCAGATGGACTCTGCGCCGCTTGCCATATTCGCGCGCCGCCAGGCTCTCAAGGAGCGGGCTCATCGTTCCTGATCGCTTGATCGATCGTAATCGAGTTGCATCACGCGGATGTTTTCGCCAGTACGGCAAGGGTCAGACGTGAAATGCATATCAGGCGGTCGCGATCGTCGGTGACGCGAATTTCCCACACCTGGGTCGAGCGTCCGGCGTGGACCGGGCGCGCCACGCCGGTGACCCAGCCGCATCCCCTGGGCGCGGATCGCACATGGTTGGCGTTGATTTCCAGGCCCACGCAATAGTGGGTGTCAGGATCGAGCGTATGCGAGCAGGCAGTGCTGCCGAGGGTCTCGGCCAACACTACCGAGGCGCCGCCGTGCAGGATGCCCGCAGGCTGGATGCTGCGCTCGTCCACGGCGATGCGGCCACGGATGAAATCGTCGCCGACCTCGTCGAACTCCATGCCCATCAAGCCGGGCAGGGTGCCCACATGGCGCGCCTTGATCGATTCCGGGGTCGGGCGCTGGAACCAGATACCGGCATCGCTCATACCCGTTCGATCACCATCGCCAGCCCCTGGCCGACACCGATGCAAAGCGACACCACGGCATAGCGGCCGCCGGTGCGCTGCAATTGGCGCGCGGCGGATATCGTGATGCGGGCGCCGGAGGCGCCCAGCGGATGTCCGACGGCGATTGCGCCGCCGTTGGGGTTGACGCGCGCGTCCTTGAAGTCGACCTTCATCAGGTGCAAGCAACCCAGCACCTGCGGGGCGAAAGCCTCGTTGATCTCGATGATGTCCATGTCCTTCAAGGCCAGGCCGGCACGTTCGAGCGCCTTCGGAATGGCGTAAGCGGGGCCCACGCCCATGATGCGCGGGGCTACTGCGGCCGACGCAGCGCCGAGGATCTTCGCGATCGGTTTCGCGCCGGCACGCTCACCGACGCCGCGGCTGCCGACGAACAGGGCGGCGGCGCCGTCATTGATGCCCGAAGCATTGCCGGCGGTCACCACGCCGCCTTCGAACAATGCCTTGAGCTTGGCAAGATTCTCGATCGTGGTCTCGCGCGGGTGCTCATCGACCGCCACCTGGGTTGGCTCGTCCTTGCGGTTCTTTGCCGGAATCATGACCGGTGCGATTTCACCGGCCATGAAGCCGTCTTTTTGAGCGCGGGCGAACTTGGCCTGGCTGGCAAGGGCGAACTCGTCGGCCTGTTCACGCGTGATGCCGAAATCCCTGGCCACGTTGTCGCCGGTTTCCGGCATGGAGTCATTGCCATACTGCTTGACCAGTTTGGGGTTCGGGAAGCGTGCGCCGATGGTGGTGTCGGCCATCTTGAAGTCGCGCGCAAAGGCCGATTCGGACTTCAACATCACGAACGGCGCGCGGCTCATCGATTCAACGCCGCCGGCCAGATAGAGTTCGCCTTCCTTGCAGGTGATCGCGCGGGCCGATTCGATCACCGCAGCTAAGCCGGAGGCGCACAGGCGATTGACGGTCTGTCCTCCCACCGAGTCCGGCAGGCCTGCCGCCAGCAGGGCATTGCGCGCGACGTTGCGCGAGTCCTCGCCGGCCTGATTGACGCAGCCCAGGATCACGTCCTCGATCTGTTCGGCCTTGAAAGAAGACGCGGCGATGACGGCGTTCATTACTCCGCCGATCAGGTCGTCTGGCCGCACCGAAGATATCTTGCCGGCGTGGCGGCCAAAGGGGGTGCGCAGTCCGTTGTAAATATAGGCGTCGAGCATGGAAATCCTTTGCTTGCAGGCGTGATGTGGAACGGGCCGGTTCAGGGGCGCGAATGTTATCACCATGGGCTTCGAGGTCTGTGATTAAATGCCCGCTCGAAAAGCCGATGGGCGGTTTTCCAATGGCATGCTTAGCTGTAGCGGGGCGTGTTCTTGTCGCGCATCATGCATTTCTCGAAAAACCGGATGAAAGGGGACTGTCGTGCTCAAACTCTGCGGCTTTGCCGTCAGCAACTACTACAACAAGGTGAAGATCGCGCTGCTCGAGAAGGGCATTGCGTTCGAGGAGGAACTGGTCTGGACATCGCAGAAAGATGACATGCTGGCGCGCTCGCCACTGGGCAAGGTGCCCTTCATCGAGACCGGGCACGCAACGCTCTGCGAATCCTCGGTCATCAACGAATATCTCGAGGACGCGTACCCGCAGAATCCCCTGTTCCCCGCAGACAAGTGGCAGCGCGCCAAGGTACGCGAGATCACCAACCTGCTCGACATGCACCTGGAACTGCAGGCGCGGCGGCTGTATCCCGGTGCATTTTTCGGCGGCGCGGTCAGCGAGGAAACCAAGGCGCAGGTCAAAACAGAACTGGACAAAGGCGTACGGGCGCTGGCGCGCATGGCGCGGTGGAACCCGTTCGTCGCCGGCGACGGGCTCACTTATGCCGACTGCGCCGCCTTCGTGCACCTGCCCCTGATCAGCGCGGCCAGCAAGTGGGCCTATGGCGCCGATGCCCTGGCCGACATCGCGCAAGTCAAACCCTATCTGGCATTGATGAAGGCGCGGCCGCACATGCAAAAAGTCGAAGCCGACCGCAAGGCAAGTCTTGCATTGATGGCGCAGAGGAACAAGTCATGAGTCTCGCAGGCAAGGTGGCGTGGATCACCGGTGGCGGTTCCGGGATCGGTCTGGCGGGTGCGGTCGAGTTGGCCCTGGCGGGGGCACGGGTGGTGATCTCCGGGCGTGACGGCGCCAAACTCGCAGAGGCGGTACTCGACGCGGCCAGGCGCGGCGCACCGGCCGGCAGCGTGTCGGCCGAGCCGCTCGATGTTGCCGACAAGCTCGCCGTCAAGCGCGTAGCGGAGAAAATCCAGACCGCGCTGGGCCGGGTCGACATCCTGGTCAACAGTGCGGGCGTCAATTTTCCCAAGCGCTTCTGGACCGAGACCGACGCCGACACCTTCGAGGACGTCGTGGCGATCAATCTCAACGGCGCCACGTTCTGCACCCTGGCGGTACTGAAGGGCATGCAGGCGCGCCAGGAGGGCACCGTGATCAACGTGGCCTCGTTCGCCGGCTGGCACTTCAGCTACCTGACCGGCCCGGCCTACACGGCGAGCAAGGCCGGCATGATGGCCTTGACCCACTCGTTCAACATCGAGGAATGCGTCAACGGCCTGCGCGCCACTGCCCTGTGCCCGGGTGAGGTGGCCACGCCGATTCTCAAGAAGCGCCCCATCGAGCCGTCCGCCGAAGAGAAGGCGCGCATGCTGCAGGAGGAGGACTTAGGCCGCACGATTCGCTTCATCGCCGAGATGCCGCCGCATGTTTGCATCAACGAACTGGTGATCGCGCCGGTGTGGAATCGCATCTACCTGGGCAATGGCGCGGACATCAAGCGCAAGTAGGCATGCTGCGCGGCCGTGGCGGGCAGGCGTTTGGTCGTCAGCGGCCCGCATCGGGCGGCGGCACGGCAGCGAGGTTGACTTGCCGGTCGCACGAGCACTTGCGGCATCAGCGTATGCAGGCCCAGGCCCAGGAGCTGGCCCAGGTGCAGGCGCGGGCCTGCGGGCGACCAGTACGCCGACTCCCGCCCCTTCAGGCGAGTTGGTCCTGATCGAGCAGAAAAACGAAATCGTCACCGGCCGCCACCGAAAGCCAGGTGAAAGAAACATTCGGATAGGCGCGCTCAAGGGCTACCCGGTTACGACCGAGTTCAATCACCAGCTTGCCGCCACGATTCAAGTAGGAGCGTGAGCGCCGCATCAGGCTGCGCACGAGCGCCAGTCCGTCCTCGCCGCCGGCCAAGGCCAGCTCCGGTTCGGCGCGATATTCCTTTGGCAATGCCATCATCGACGGCCGGTCGACGTAGGGCGGGTTGCTGATGATGAGATCGTAGCGGGTGGCTTCGAGCGCGTCGTATAAGTTGGATTGCACGACCCGCACGCGCTCGCCCATGCCGTAGTCGGCCACGTTA
>JAYVST010000172.1:0-3354 GCA_043775255.1 Burkholderiales bacterium | reverse complement strand
AGCACGCACGGGCACTCCATGCTGATCGACCCCTGGGGAGCGATCAAGGGCGAACTGGCGGAGGGGCCTGGCGTGGTTGTCGAGGAGGTCGATCTCGATCGGATCGCCGCTTGCCGGGCCAGCCTGCCGGCTCTGGCGCACCGGACCGTGCGCTAGCCTGGGTACGACGATTCGCCTGCCCCGCATGATGCGGCGGGTAAACTAATATCCTTTTTCGCGCATCGCGCACGACTCATTGAGGAGCCCTACCTTGAATCCCGTCTCGCCTGACATTGCACTTCTCAATACAGCACGCTCCATACTTCTCGCGCCCCATGGGCTGGACGAAGCGGACCTTGCGAATGTGCTTGGCTCGATGTTCTCGCGTCGGATCGACTACGCGGATCTTTACTTCCAGTATGTGCGCTCCGAAGGCTGGAGCCTTGAGGAAAGCATTGTCAAGTCAGGCAGCTTCAACATCGAGCAGGGCGTAGGCGTGCGCGCGATCAGCGGCGAGAAGACCGCGTTTGCCTATTCAGACGACATTTCGATGACGGCCCTGCGGGATGCGGCGATTGCCACCTCGGCCATCGGGCGCCAGGGCGACGCGAAGAGCGTCAAGTCCGGCAAGGGGGCGGCGCGTCGTCTTTACGGCACATCCGACCCGCTGGAATCGATGGGCGCCCAGTCCAAGGTCAACCTGCTGGAACGCATTGAGAAGCTCGCGCGCGGGATCGATCCCCGAGTGGCTCAGGTAATGGCTTCGCTGGGCGGCAGCTATGAGGTGATTCTGGTGGCGCGCAGCGACGGCCTGATCGCAGCCGATGTACGCCCGCTGGTGCGCCTGTCCCTCACGGTGATCGCCGAAGAGGGCGGGCGCCGCGAGTCGGGCAGTTCGGGTGGAGGCGGCCGGTTCGACTACGGGTATTTCAGTGAGGATATTTTGCTCGACTATGCCAGGCAGGCGGTGCATGCCGCCTTGACCAATCTCGCGGCGCAGGCGGCGCCGGCGGGTACCATGGATGTGGTGCTGGGCAACGGTTGGCCCGGGATACTGCTGCACGAAGCGATCGGTCATGGCCTCGAGGGCGACTTCAATCGCAAGGGGTCTTCGGCGTTTACGGGCCGCGTCGGCCAACGCGTCGCCGCCCGCGGCGTCACCGTGGTCGACGACGGCACGATCGTCGATCGGCGCGGTTCGCTCAATATCGACGACGAAGGCAACCGCACCCAGCGTACGATCCTGATTGAAGACGGCATTCTCAAGGGCTACATGCAGGATGCCCTCAACGCCCGCCTGATGAAGGTCAAACCCACCGGCAACGGCAGGCGCGAGTCGTTCGCGCATGTGCCCATGCCGCGCATGACCAACACTTACATGCTGGCGGGCGAACGGGATGCGGAAGAAATCATCTGCTCGGTCAAGAAAGGCTTGTTCGCGAAAAACTTCGGTGGTGGTCAGGTTGACATCACCAGCGGAAAATTCGTGTTTTCCGCCTCCGAGGCGTATCTGATCGAGGATGGAAAAGTAACGCGACCGGTCAAGGGCGCCACCATCATCGGAAACGGGCCGGATGCGCTGACCCGGGTGAAAATGATCGGCAATGACATGAAGCTCGATCCCGGAGTCGGTACGTGCGGCAAGGAAGGGCAAAGCGTACCGGTAGGGGTTGGGCAACCGACCTTGCGCATCGACGGCCTGACCGTCGGCGGCACAGCCTGAGAACGATGAAGGGTGTCGCCGCCGCACCGGTGCGACTGCGTGGCGCGGCTGCGCAGCGGGCGCGTTCACCACCCTAGCGAAACGTGTGCTCGATCGTTGCTGCATGAGGCCGCCGCGTCCTCGTTTGGCCTGGCCGCTATGCAGGTTTTCCCAAGTTGCTTGACTGACATCAAGACGAGACTGCGCATTTTGCGAGAACTTGGGTTCCGCAATGACGATGCCCGGACTGGGGTCGGTGATCGGACGAAATATGCAAGGAAAGCGCCCTCGGGGTATGCCCGTGCGCTCAAAATCTCCAGCAATGCCGCCGCTTGCGGCAATCGAAAGTCTGAGGAAACCAACATGTTCGAATCGGCGGAAGTCGGGCACAGCATCGCCAAGGGGGAATACAAGACTCGCGCGGCTGCGTTGCGGGAAGCCTTGCTCAAGGCGCAGTACGACCTCCTGGGTGACGCCAAGTTTCCAGTCGTCATCATCATCGGCGGCGTCGATGGCGCCGGCAAGGGCGAGACCGTCAACCTGCTCAACGAATGGATGGATCCGCGCCACATCGTCACGCGCGCGTTCGGCGAAATGTCGGACGAGGAAGCGGAGCGTCCGCCGATGTGGCGCTACTGGCGCGCGTTGCCGCCAAAGGGACGCATCGGCATCCTGTTCGGCTCCTGGTATACCGCGCCGATTGTCGACCGTGTGTTGGGCAAGACGAAGGCGTCCGGTTTATTCCAGTCGATTGAAGAGATCCGTCATTTGGAACGCATGCTGGCCGCCGAAGGCGTGCTTATTCTCAAGTTCTGGTTCCACCTGTCGCGCGACGCGCAGAAAGAGCGCTTGAAGACGCTGGAGAAGGACCCGAAGACGCGCTGGCGCGTCACCAATACCGATTGGGCCCGATTCAAAATGTACGACCGTTTCCGCGAGGTATCCGAATACACTTTGCGTGAAACATCGACCGGCGAGGCGCCGTGGCAAATTGTCGAAGGCACAGACCCGAACTACCGGTATCTCACCGTGGGCACGCTTCTTCAGGAGGCGTTGCGCAAAAGGCTGGCGGGCAAGCCAAGCAGGGTGCGATCGATTTCCTCGGCGCCTCTCGAACCGATGCTCGACGCGCGCAACATCCTCAATGCGCTGGACTACAAGCAAAGACTCACGCACAAGCAATACGAAAGGCGCCTCGAGAAGTACCAGGGGAAGTTGAATCTCCTGACGCGTGATTCGCGTTTTCGCGACAAATCCCTGATCGCGGTTTTCGAAGGGCAGGACGCGGCTGGCAAGGGCAGCAGCATCCGGCGCATCACCGGGGCGTTGGACGCGCGCCACTATCAGGTGATCCCTGTGGCGGCGCCGAGCGAAGAGGAACGGGCTCAGCCCTACTTGTGGCGGTTTTGGCGGCAGTTGCCGCGCAAGGGGCGGGTCACGATTTTCGATCGCTCCTGGTACGGTCGCGTGCTGGTGGAACGGGTGGAAAAGTTCTGCGCGGAAGCCGACTGGATGCGGGCGTATCACGAGATCAACGATTTTGAAGAGCAACTGGTGCGAAACGACGTGATACTGGGCAAGTCTCAGCGTTGACGGAACACTTTTTTGACATGGGTGTGACAAAGTCTCAGCGTTAACGGAACAGTCATAGTGGACCTTTGAAGAGTTTATAA
>JAYVST010000171.1:0-12709 GCA_043775255.1 Burkholderiales bacterium | reverse complement strand
GGTTGAATCCGGTTCGACGCGGGCAGCGGCTTCCGCGGGCGCGAGGGTGGTCAGCGCGAGGGCATGGATGCCCTGTTTCATCAAGGGGCCGAGGGCGTCGTACACCAGGCGATGGCGCGCCACGCGCGGCAGGCCGGCGAAGCGCGCGGACACCATGGTCAGTGTGTAGTGGCCGCCCTCGGCGGCGCCGGCATGGCCGGCATGCGCGGCGCTGTCGTCACGCAGGGAGAGCGACGCCGGCTCAAGCGTGGCGAGCGCAGCGCGAATGCGGTCCTGCATCGGGCTTGTCATGGGCACCCGTACGCCGCTTCCGGGCGCGCGGTGGGGAGTCGGCGCGAGCGGCGGTGGAGCATGTTCATGCCGGGTCCTCGGGTTTGGGCTCGGCGACGGCCGGTTCGGGTTCCGGGATCATGTGGCGGTAGACGTAGAACCCTTGCAATACCATGAAGACGATCAGCGCGCCGTACATGCCGAATACGCGGAACTTGCCCCACACTTCGGCTGAAAAGCGCGTGGCGACGTAGAAATTGACCGCGCCGATGAGGAAAAAATACGCGACCCACATCAGGTTGAGTCGCGACCAGGCGAAATCCGGCATGGCGAGCTTGTCGCCCAGCATCATGCGCAGGAGGTTTTTCTTGAACAGAAGCGGTGCGAACAGGAACACCAGGGCGAACCCCCAATTGAGCACGGTCGGCTTGATCTTGATGAAATAGTCGTCGTTCAGGATCAGGGTCACACTGCCGAAGACGATGATCGCGGCGAAAGTGATCGCATGCATGCGCTTGATCTTGCCGTAGCGCAGGCGGCTGGCCAGCAATTGCAGGACCGCCGCGCCCATGGCGAGCTTGGTCGCCAGGAACATGTCGATCAAATTGAAGGCCACCAGCAGGAAAGGCAGCGCCGGTACCAGGTCGATAAAGAAATCCATAACCCTATATTTTACCTTGCGTGTCTGAGTTACCGCTGAATCTCCGCAGCGCCAACAGGATTCCCCTTGCGCTGGCGCGACCTCGGGGCCGCCGGCGCTGCAGCAGTCGCATCAGGGGGACCTCCCGGTCGCTGGTCGGGACAAATGCCGCGCTGCCCGACCTCGAAGCGCTGGCCGGTAGATCTTCAGAGGGTCCGCAGCGGATGTTCAAACCGGGCGCTTGACGAATTTCAGGGAAGCCGAATTGATGCAATAGCGTAGTCCGGTCGGTTTGGGCCCGTCCTCGAATACGTGCCCCTGATGGGCGCCGCAATCCGCGCAATGCACTTCGGTGCGGCGCATGAAGAACTTGGTATCCGATTCGGTGGCGACGTTTTCAACCACGGCGGGCTGCCAGAAGCTTGGCCAGCCGGTGCCGGACTCGAACTTGTGATGCGAATCCCACAAGGCGGCGCCGCAGCAGACGCAGTGATAGACGCCGTCTTCATGGTGGTCGTTGTATTCCCCGGCAAATGCGCGCTCGGTGCCGTGTTTGCGCGTGACATCGAACTGCAGCGGGGAAAGCACGGCTTTCCATTCCTGGTCGGATTTGACGATTTTCGGTGTGCTCATGGCTTGGTCGCTTGGGGAAGGCCGATGGTGGCCGGGGTGGTGGTGTCAGATACGTCGGCCGCGCAGTTTTGGTTGCAGTGCGCAAGGCCAGGGCGCCGGGATTCGCTCACGAACTGCAGCTCACTTCGAGCCGTGAAGCCCAGTCGGGGGCGGGCGCGGCGTAAGCTTCGTAACCGGGTTGCTCGTCGAACGGGCAGCGCAACACCGCGTGCAGTTGCGCAATGCCGCTGTAGTCGCGCTGGTCGGCCGCCTTGCGAATGGCGCTCTCGGCCAAGTAGTTGCGCAGCACGAATTTCGGATTGACCGCATTCATGATGCGGCGACGCTCGGCGTCGCCTTTGCCTTCGACCCGCAGGCGCGCGCGGTAGCGCGCGGCCCAGGCGTCGAAGCGCGCCGGATTGAGACTGTGGTCGCGGATCGCCTGGTCGGCGACCGGACCGCCTACGCTGAGTCTGGCGAGGTCGCGGAAGAAGCGGGTGAAATCGAGACGCGATTCGGCCATCAGGGCGAACATTTCATCGACCAGTTCATGGTCGCCCTCATGCGCGAGGGCCAACCCGAGCTTGCGCCGCAGGCGCTCGTTCAAGGCCTGGTCGAAATGCGCGTCGAAGGTCTTGAGTTGCGCCTCGATGGCCTCCGGCTCCAGCAGCGGCACCAGCGCCTGGCCCAGCGCATACAGATTCCAGTGGGCCACCACCGGTTGCGCGTTGTAGGCGTAACGTCCGCCGTCGTCGGAATGATTGCAGATATGGCCCGGCTCGAACGCCTCCATGAAGCCGAACGGGCCGTAGTCGATCGTGAGACCCAGGATCGACATGTTGTCCGTATTCATCACGCCATGCATGAAACCAATCGTCTGCCAGAGCGCAACCATCTCGGCGGTGCGCCGCACGACCGCGCCGATGAAACGTTCGTAGCGGTCCGCCAGCCCCTCGAACTCAGGATGGAACTCGGCGATGACTAAGTCCGCCAGCGTGCCCACGGCATCGGCCTCACCGCGGTGGTACCAATACTCGAACGAACCGAAGCGGACAAACGAGGGCGCCAGGCGCGCAACGACGGCGGCGGTTTCGACGGTCTCGCGGATCACCGGCTGGTCCGAGCCCACGATCGAGAGCGCGCGGGTGGTCGGTATGCCAAGCGCGTGCATCGCCTCGGAGCACAGATACTCGCGGATCGAGGACCGCAGCACGGCACGACCGTCGCCCATGCGCGAATAGGGGGTAGGGCCTGCCCCCTTGAGCTGGATGTCGCACAGCCCTTCGCTGCCGACGACTTCACCGAGCGAAATGGCACGCCCGTCGCCCAGCTGCGGCACATAGCTGCCGAACTGGTGTCCGGCGTAGACGGCCGCGAGCGGGGCGGCGCCAGGCAGCAAGCGGTTGCCGCAGAAATACTCGGCAAAGTCGGCGGCAGGGCCGGCGGCCGGGTCGAGGCCGGCCAAGGCGGCGGCATCCGCGTTGAAGGCCACCAGATAGGGGGCCGGCAGCGGTTGCGGCGCCACGCGCGAATAAAAGCGCTCCGGCAGTGCGCCGAAACGCGGCGACCAGTCGAGCGCTTCGAGCGGCCGCGCGATGCGCGCGGGCGGACTGTAGGGATGGTTCACAATGGAATTCGCGCGCCTTGCAGGGCGGGGCCGCGCCAAAGGGCGGCGGCACTGCCGACATCAGGGGCGCAATTGGTTGAGGTTCGTAATTGTATCGCCGCAACCATGCGCGGATCGGCCGCGGCCGCGCCCCATATAATCCGGTCCGCCCCTCCAGAGCCGAACCAACACGGAGAATCGCCATGCTTGGCCTGATGCAAAACCAGCCGCTGCTCGTTTCGACGATCATCGAACACGCCGCGCGTCATCATTGCGACACCGAAATCGTCTCGCGCACCGTCGAAGGCGGCATCCACCGCTACACCTATGGCGAAGCCGGCGTGCGCGCCAGGCGGGCGGCCAACGCGCTCAAGACGCTGCAGATCCAGGCCGGGGACCGCGTCGGCACGCTGGCGTGGAACGGCTATCGCCATTTCGAGTTGTATTACGGCATCTCCGGCATGGGCGCGGTCATGCATACGGTCAACCCGCGCCTGTTTCCCGAGCAGATCGCCTGGATCATCAACCACGCCGAAGACCGCGCGCTTTTCTTCGACCTGACTTTTCTGCCGCTGGTGGAAGGCATCGCCGCGCAGCTGACCGGCTGCAAGGCCTTCGTACTGATGACCGATGCCACGCACATGCCGGCGCACAGCCGCATCCCCGGGCTGATGTGCTACGAGGACTTGCTCGCGTCTGCCGCAGCGACGCTCGAATGGCCGAAATTCGACGAAAACACCGCTTCGTCCCTGTGCTACACCTCGGGCACCACCGGCAACCCCAAGGGCGCGCTCTACAGCCATCGCTCCACCATGTTGCATGCGTACGCTTCGGCCCTGCCGGACAGCCTGAATTGCTCGGCGCGCGACTGCGTGCTGCCGGTGGTGCCGATGTTTCATGTGAATTCCTGGGGGCTGGCCTATGCGTGTCCGATGGTGGGCGCCAAGCTGGTCCTGCCGGGTGCGCAACTGGACGGCAAGAGCGTGTATGAACTGTTCGAGCAGGAGAAGGTGACCATGTCCGCCGGTGTACCGACGGTTTGGCAGGGACTGCTCGGACACATGTTGCAAAATGGCCTGAAGTTTTCCACTCTCAAGGCGACCGTGATCGGCGGGTCGTCCTGCCCGCCGGCAATGATCCGGGCGTTCCAGGAAGACTACGGGGTGAAGGTGCTGCACGCCTGGGGCATGACCGAAATGTCGCCCCTGGGCACCGTGTGCAACCTCAAGACCAAGCATGCGGCCTGGCCGGCCGATGAGCGGTTCAAGGTCGAGATCACCCAGGGCCGCACCGTGTTCGGTGTCGACATGAAGATCGTCGGCGGCGATGGCGCCGAACTGCCCTGGGACGGCAAGGCATTCGGTGATTTGCTGGTGAAGGGGCCGTGGGTGGTGCGCGGCTATTTCAAGGACGAGGGCGGCGACCCGCTCGTTGACGGCTGGTTCCCCACCGGAGATGTAGCCACCATCAGCCCGGATGGCTACATGCAGATCACCGACCGCAGCAAGGACGTGATCAAGTCAGGCGGCGAGTGGATCAGCTCGATCGATCTGGAGAATATCGCGGTCGCCCATCCGGCGGTGCAGCAGGCCGCGGTGATCGGGGTTGCGCATCCCAAGTGGGACGAGCGGCCGCTCCTGATCGTGGTCAAGCGGGCGGGAATGGAGGTCGGGCGCGATGAGCTGCTCAAGTTCTTCGAAGGCAAGATCGCCAAATGGTGGTTGCCGGATGACGTCGTCTTCGTCGACGCGATTCCGCTGGGCGCCACCGGCAAGATGCTCAAGACAAAACTGCGCGAGCGGTTCCGCGACCATCGCCTGCCTGGCGCCTGATGGGGTACGTGGACAGGCAAGCGCGGCGACTGCGACCTTGTCTTGACTGAAGCTGCCGCGGCGCGCGGCCGCAGGCTTGCCACCGGCGGCATGCTGATTTGCGTGCTGTCCTGGGGCACGCAATTGCCGCTTTCGCAGCATGTGCTGCAGTTCATCGACCAGTATTACTTCGGCGTCCTGCGCTACGGTATCGGCACGCTGTTGTTCGTCGCCACGCTCTGGTGGCGCGAAGGCCCGCGCGCCTTCGCAATCGAGGGGCGCGGCGCCGCGCTGGCCTGGCACGGATGCGCCGGCTTCCTGGTGTTCGGCCTGATCGTGTTCTGGGCCTTGTACTACACCAGTGCGGGCCATGTCTCGGTCATCATGGCACTTCAGCCAATGCTGACCGCCTTCTGGTTGTGGATGACCGGCGGCAAGCGTCCGCATACTCACACGGCCGTATGCATCGGGGCGGCGTTTTGCGGCCTGGCGCTGGTGATCACGCGCGGCGACATCGGCGCTGCGTTGACCGGCGGATCGCTGGTCGGCGACGCCATGGCCTTGGTCGGCGCGATCGGATGGATCATCTACACGCTCGGTGCGCAACGTTTTCCGACCTGGTCGCCATTGCGCTACACCACGCTGACCTGCGTCGCAGGCACGCTGGCGATCATGGTCCTGACCGCCGTCCTGACACCCTTGGGGATTGCGCGCATTCCGGATGTGTCGACCTTGCAAGCGCAGATGCCGGCGGTGGTCTACATCGCCGTGGTGCCGTTCTACATTGCCATCTTCCTGTTCGCCATTGCCGTAGCGCGACTCGGCGCGGTCAACACCATGCTCATCGCCAACGCCACGCCGGTGGCGGTTTTCGCCGTCGATGCGATGCGCGGTCGGGTGCCGCTGCCGGTGGAATGGGCCGGTTCCGCCATCGTCATCGCCGCCTTGGTCGCCAACAACCTGCTCGACCGCCGCATGGAGCGCCGCGCCTCAGGCCGATGACTGTTCACGCAGGTCGATCCAGCCGTTGGCCAGCAGCGCGGCCACGATCAGGGCGCCGCCCGCCAGGGCCGCGCCTGCCGGCACTTCGCCGACCCCGAGCCAGACCCACAGCGGCGCCAGGATCGGTTCGATCAACGCCAGAAGGCCCATCTCGGCGGCGCGCAGGTGCGGCACTGCGAGGGTCATCAGCAGGCAGCCCAGGCCCAATTGCACGCATCCCATCAGTGCGAGAAGCGCGACATCCCGCGACGTCGCTGCCAGCCCCGGCGCCAGCAGCAGAGCGGGGACGGCAGCGATCGCACCGGCGATCATGATGGTCGGAAGAAGGTTGGGCGCCGCCGCACCCGCGCCGCGCATGCGTCGCACAAACAGGATTTGCGCCGCGTAGGCGAACGGAACGGCCAGGGCGAACAGGTTGCCCAGCCATTGCGAGCGCGCTGCCTCGATGTGGATGCCGTCGCCGAACATGACGGCGATGCCCGTCAGCGCCACGCCGATGGCGACCCAGGTGGTCCAGCGCACCCTCTCGCGCAGAAACAGCCAACCCGCCAGCGCCGTCACCAGCGGTGCAATGCTCATCAGCACGAACGTATTGGCGGTGGCGGTGTGCTGCAACGAAAAAATGAAAAAATAGATCTGCGCCGCCAGGCAAATAGCGGCGACGATGCCGACACTGCCTACCGAGCGCACCTGCTGCCAGGTCTGTCGGCCATGCATCGCCAGCAGCACCAGCGCGACGAACAGGCCCATGAAGAGCGAGCGCCAGAAGACGATCTCCCAGGCGTCCTTGACGCTGACGCTGCGCACGATCAATCCGCCGATACTCCAGCACAGCCCGGCGCCGACCATCAGCAACACGCCTTTGCGCCGGTTGCGCACTGTGGCGGTCATGGCGCCGACCCGCACCGGACGACGGCCTCGACGCGCCGCCCGGCGCGGACGATAATGGCCGGCCCATCATTGACATAAGAGGATTCCCCATGACCGACGCGATCTGGAACGGAGCTGCGCCTGCCGCAAGCCGGCTCAACGACGCACACCGCTCGCGCGCATTGTTCGCGCCGCTCGCAGGTGACGCTCGTCCGCCGTCGGTTGCGGCGGCCTACGATGTGCAGGACGCGCTGGTGGCATTGCGTGCGGGGCAGGGCAAGGGGGCGCGGGTCGGGCACAAGATCGCGCTGACCACGCCGCAAATGCGCAAGTTCGTCGGCTACGACGATTCCATCGCCGGGCAGGTGCTGGCACTCGGCGTGCATCGCTCGCCCGCTACGCTGCGTCTGGCCGACGCCGTGCATTTCGGTTTCGAATGCGAACTTGCGTTTCGCGTCGCGCGCGATACCGATCCCGCGGCGCCGCCTACGACCCGCGCGGCGATCGCCGATTGCATCGACGCCGCGTGCGCCGCGTTTGAGCTGATCGACGACCGCTCCGCCGACTATTCGCTCTTCGCCGCCGGCGACAGCGCCACCATGCTCTCGCTGGCGGCCGACAATGCCTGGAATCATGGCGTGGTGCTGGGCGAGTGGAACAGCGGCTGGCGCGCACTCGATCTCGCGGCCGTGCGCGGGGTCGCCGGCATCAATGGCGCAGAAGCGGGCAGCGGCTACGGACGCGACGTGCTCGGACATCCGCTCGACGCGATGCTGTGGATGGTGCGCCACCTGCAATCGCGCGGTCAGGGCCTCAAGGCGGGCGAGTTCGTCATCACCGGCAGCCTCGTGACTTCCAAGTTTCCTGCGGCCGGTGATGACGTTCGTTTCGTGATCGAGGGCCTGGGCGATGTGGCGATGCGCCTGTCGGCCTGAGCTCATCCGGCCAGCGCGGCCGGTGCGGCGATGCCGAACTTCTCCTGCCAGGGGGCGATGAGCGGCATGATCGAAGGATGCAACGCGACACCGCCAAGAAGCTGTTCGGCGCGGCGTCGCAAGCCGCGCTCTCCCGGCAGGCGCACCGCTTGCGCCGCATCGCGTGGCGTCGATGCGTGGCAGGCGGCGGCGACGAAATCAAGCTGGCGCGCGGCGCCTTCGAGTCCGCCAAACGCTTCCGGATCGAGCAATTGCACGAATACCGTCGCGCCCCAGCCGTCTTTCGGGTCCGCGCGGCCGTGCGCCGCCAGGCCGCCGGTGAGCGCCTCGACCAGAAGGGTCAGGCCATAACCTTTGTGGCCGGCGTCGATGCCGCCCAGCAACTGGATCGAGCCGCCGCCGCCGGGCAGGCCGTACTTTGGATCGTCGGTGGGTTCGCCCTTGTCATCGAGCAACCAATTGCCCGGAAAGCGCTTGCCTTCCTTGGCCAGACGACCGCTCATGCCGTTGGTGGTGATCGAACAGGACACATCGACCAAGATCGGTTCGCCGCCGGTGGGGATGCCGAAGGCCATCGGGTTGGGCGTGAACACCGGATCGCGCCCGCCATAGGGGGCCACGCTGGCGCTGTTGCGGTCGCTGCAATACAAGAGCATCAACAGGCCTAAGTCGGTGGCGCGTTTGAGATACGCGGTCAGCGCGGCGATGTGGTGCGAGCGGCGCAGCACCACCGTGCCGGTGCCGTAGGTGCGCGCCATCGCGGCACAGGCTTCCATGGCGCGCACCACCAGCCACGGCCCCGGCAGGCGCCGGCCGTCCCACACCTGGGTGGCGGGGCGCTGATTGATGACGACCGGTTCGCCGGTCGGCGTCATGGCCTGGTTGGTCAACTCATTGAGGTAGGGGCCGAGCAGCGCGAGACCGTGGGTGTCATGCCCCATCAGGTCGCCTTCGACTAAGATTTCCGCAACCGTGGCTGCCTTGGGTGCATCCATCCCCGCTGCGGCGAGCAAAGTCTGCGCGTGTGAGGTTAGTTGCGCTGCGGAAAATTTCTGCGTCATTGCGACGGTCTCCATCGGGCGTTGGATCGGCATGGCGCGGTTTGCTTTAATCGCCGCCAGCGCCGATAATGTGAAGCGATTGTAAAGCCTTCAATGGCTGCCTCATCACCTCCCGCCAGCGCGGTTCCAACAGTGCCCACTCCCTCGATTGCATTGCTCGGCATCGGCCTCATGGGCGAGCCGATGTCTGGGAACCTGCTCAAGGCGGGTTTCGCGTTGACGGTCCGGAATCGACCCCGCGCCAAGGCCGAACGGCGCCTGCCCGACGGTGCGCGCGTAGCCGACAGCGCGGTGGCAGCGGTCGCCGCCGGTGGCGACCACGGCGGCAGGTTCCTCGCAAGAGGACGCATCAACGACAAGGACATCGGATGAGTTCACCCGGCTTTACCCTCAATCATGTCGAGGTGGAAACGCCTCCCAGGCATTCGGCGACGGTACTACTCCTGCGCGACTCTGCGGACGGCTTCGAGATTCTGATGCAGCGCCGCAGCGATGAAACCGACACCTTCGGCGGCGCCTACGTGTTTCCGGGCGGCAAGGTCGATCGCGCGGATAGCGACGACGACATGCTCGAACGCATCGATCTCGCCGACAGCGTTTTGCATGCGGCGCTGGGCGATAGCAGCTTAGAGCCGCGCGCGGCTGCCGCGCTCTATGTGGCGGCGGGGCGCGAAACGTTCGAAGAAGCCGGTGTCCTGCTGGCCACGCTGGCCGACGGCAGCCCGGCTGGCGCGACGGAGGCCGAGGCGGCGACCGCCTTGTCGCGCCAGGGACGCGCCTTCATCGAAGTCCTCGAAGAGCTCGATTTGCGTCTGACGGTAAGCGCACTTATGCCCTGGTCGCGCTGGATCACGCCGAAGACGCCGTCGCTTACGCGCAAGCGCTTCGATTCCCGATTCTTCCTGGCCCATGCACCGGCCCGGCAGGTGGCGCGCCATGACAACCACGAAGCCACCGAAAGCGTCTGGCTGAGCCCGCGGCAGGCGCTGGCGCGCTACAAGGCTGGCGAGATCATGCTCGCCCCGCCGCAATTGATGAGCCTGGTCGAACTGGCGTCCCATGCCAGCACTGCGGCGGCCATGCGACCCGACGCCGTGTTGTGGCCGCGCTGCATCGATCCCCACCCGTTCGAGCATGAGGGCACGCGCGTGGTTGCGTATCCGGGCGACCCCATGCATCGCAATCCGACACGTGCCATGCCCGGGCCTACCCGCCTGGTGTTTCGCAAGGGGCGCTTCGAACCTCTCGAAGGCGTCGATGCGCTCGACGCGCATATTGGCTGAGGATATGCCCGCAAACGCCGAACCGCACCGCTGCGGCTGGGTCTCCGACGACCCGCTCTACCGGCGCTATCACGATACCGAATGGGGCGTGCCTTCGCGTGACGACACGCATCTGTTCGAAATGCTGGTCTTGGAGGGCGCGCAGGCCGGGCTGTCCTGGATCACCATTCTGAGGAAGCGCGAGAACTACCGCGCCGCGTTCGAAGGTTTCGACGCCGCGCGCGTGGCGCGCTTCACGCCGGCCCGACAGGAAAAACTGCTGGCCGATCCCGGCATCGTGCGCAATCGCGCCAAGGTGGCAGCCGCCGTTCTCAACGCGCAGGCTGTGCTGCGCATCCGCGACGAACATGGCTCGCTTGCTGCGTTTCTATGGCGCTCGGTCGATGGCATGGCGCGCCAGAATCGCTGGAAGAGCTATCGCGACGCGCCGGCGAAAACGGTCGAGTCCGAGGCCATGAGCCGTGCGTTACTGGGTTACGGCTGCAAGTTCGTCGGCCCGACCATTTGTTATGCCTTCATGCAGGCCATCGGCATGGTCAATGACCATGAGACCGGATGTTTTCGCCACGCACCCGTGGCGCGACTGGGGAAATGATGCAGCCGGAAACCGAAAGCGGGAAGGACATCGCGGTGCCGCGCGACGCGGCCACGGTGCTGCTGTTACGCGACGCGCCCGGCGGCTTCGAGGTCTTCATGGTCAAGCGCAGCGGCCTGTCCGACGTCTTCGGCGAGGCGCATGTGTTTCCCGGCGGCAAGATCGACGCGGCGGACAGTTCGGCGCCCATGCTCGCGCGCCTCGCGGGCATCGAGACATTGGATGTCGGCGCACTCGGCGAGGACCTGCCGCGCGAGCGTGCCGCCGGCATGTTCGTGGCGGCGGCACGCGAGACTTTCGAAGAGGCTGGAATCCTGCTGGCGCAAGGCATTGCCGGCGATCTCAAAGACGCGCGCGATCGCCTGAACGCGAAGGCGCCCTTAGTCGAGGTGCTCGTTTCGCTCGATGCCATGCTCGACCTGCATGCCCTGGTGCCCTGGGTGCGCTGGGTGACGCCGACGTTCGCCCCCAAGCGTTTTGACGCTCGCTTTTTTCTCGCCATCGCGCCGCCTGCGCAGGCGGCGGTGCACGATGATTTCGAGGCGACCCACAGCGAATGGCTCAAGCCGCGCGCGGCGCTTCTTCGCTGGCAGACCGACAGCATCAAGCTGGCGCCGCCAACCTACATGAGCCTGGCGCATCTGGCCCTTTTCGACAGCATCGATGCGGCCATAGCCGATGCCAGGGGGCGCAAGCCGCCGATACTGCAACCGCAGGCCTTCAAGGAGGGGGAGGTGCGCGGCCTGGTTCTACCGGGCGACGAACGCCATCCGGTTCGGGAACGTGCGATTCCCGGCCCCACGCGCATGCGCTGGGATGGATCGAAGTACCTGCCGGCATGATGTGGGCAGCGCCGTTGCAAGGGCAATATCGGGAGATCACGAGATGAGGAAAAATCCACTCAAGGCGGTACTGGCGAATGGTGGCTACGGCTTCGGCGCCATGGTGTTCGAGATGTTCACTCCCGGCTTGCCGCAAATCCTCGCCAACGCGGGGGCCGACTATGTGCTCTACGACATGGAGCATACGGGGCTCGGATTCGAAACGCTCAAGACCCAGTTCGCGCTCTGCCGCGGCTTGGACCTGGTGCCGATGGTGCGGGTGCCGCGCGGCGAATACCACTTCATCGCCCGCGCGCTCGACATCGGTGCGCTGGGCGTGATGGTGCCGATGGTCGGGACGCGGGAAGAGGCGCAGGACATCGTCTCGTGTACGCGCTACCCGCCGCTGGGCCGGCGCGGCGCCGCGTTCGGATTCGCGCACGACGATTTTCAGGGCGGCGATGTGGCCGCGAAAATGGCGGCGATCCACGAGCGCACCATGGTGATCGCGCAGATCGAGACCGCCGAAGGCTTAGCCAATGTCGAGGCGATCGCCGGCGTGCCGGGCATCGATGCGCTCTGGCTGGGACATTTCGACCTGACCAATTTCATGGGCATTCCGGGCCAGTTTGCCCACCCCGACTACTTGGCTGCGGTCAGGCGGATCGCGCGCGCCTGCGCGGCCAACGGCAAGACCGCGGCCTACATGGCCGCCGATGACGCACTGGCGCGCGAATACTTAGACCATGGCTATCGCCTGATGGCCTATGGAATCGATCAATTGATGCTGCAGGCGGCCCTGTCGAACGGGATTGCCGGCATGCGCAAACACGCGGGAGAAGGCAAATGAGCAAGCGCTTCAAGGTCGGCATCACGCGCGACATTCTCGATTCAAGCGGTGCGCCTGCCTTCGGCCCGGCCGCCCTCAAGGTGCTCGATGACGCGCCCGACCTCGAGTGGGAGTACCTGCCGGAAAAGGTGCCGGAGATCGGCCCCGCGCATGCGGCGGCCTATGACGCGCTGTATGTCAACGCGGCGCGGGTGCCGGGCAGCGCGGTCGCGCGCGCCGACTGCCGTCTGCGCGTGGTGGCGCGCCACGGCGTGGGTTACGACTCGGTCGACGTGGCGGCCATGACCGCGGCCGGCGTGCTGGTCACCAACACGCCCGCGGCGATGCCCAGGCCGGTGGCGACCATCGCGCTG